>DASSJW010000290.1:0-10079 GCA_035690995.1 Xanthobacteraceae bacterium | reverse complement strand
CGGCCCGCGCACAATCGTGTCTCGGAGGAAAAATGCAGGGAAAAATCACACTCGAGGATCATTTCGCGACCACAACCACGCTCGGCGATTCGCAAATCTTCGGTGCCCATGTGTGGTCGGAATTGGGTCCGCGCCTCCTCGACTTCCAGGACAAGCGGCTGCGGCTCATGGATGCCGCCGGCGTCGAGATCATGATTGCGTCGCTCAATGCCCCGGCCATCCAGGCGATCCCGGATACCAAACGGGCGACGGAGGTGGCGCGCGAGGCGAACGACGTGCTGGCACAGGAAATCGCCAAGCGCCCCGATCGCTTCGTCGGCGTTGCGGCGCTGGCGATGCAGGACCCGGACAGCGCGGCGGCGGAGCTCGAGCGCTGCGTCGAGCAGCTCGGCTTCAGAGGCGCGCTGGTCAACGGGTTCTCGCAAGTGGGGTCGGCCGACACCGCGGTGTATTACGATCTGCCACAGTATCGGCGGTTCTGGCGCGCGGTCGAGCGACTCGACGTTCCATTCTATCTGCATCCGCGCAATCCGTTGCCGGGCTCGGTCCGCGCTTACGAGGGCCACGACTGGCTGCTCGGGCCGAACTGGGCGTTCCATGCCGAGACCGCGGTGCACGCGCTGCGGCTGATCGGCAGCGGCCTGTTCGACGAAATGCCTGGTCTGCAGATCATTCTCGGACATCTCGGCGAGGGACTGCCCTACTATCTCTGGCGTATCGACAACCGGAATTCATGGATGAAAGCCCCGCACAAATATGCCGCGCGCAAACCGGTCGCGGACTATTTCCGCGCCAATTTCCACGTCACCACGTCGGGCCATTTCAGCACGCCCGCCATGCTCGACGCTGTGGCGGAGCTGGGCGTCGACCGGGTCATGTTCTCGGTGGACTACCCGTTCGAAGACATGAGCGAGGCCGCCGAGTGGTTCGACAAGGCCGCCATCGGCGAAGCCGATCGCCGCAAGATCGGCCGCACGAATGCCCTCAAGCTGTTCAAGCTGGCGGGAGCGTGAGGCAAGACGCGCGTATCCGGCCCAAGTCTTTCCGACACTTGTCCGAATGGCACGCGCGCGATCTGGATCAGCTTGCCAGCGCCGCCGGCGCCGGCTTGGCCTCGCGCCCCCCGGCACGAAGGATCAGTATATCGCGTACCGCGCGGTTCATCGGCGTGGGCACGCCGACCTCCCGACCGAGATCGACCACGCCGCCGGAGAGCCAGCGGACCTCCAGCGGTCTGCCGCCCTGCAGATCGTGGTGCATCGATGTCGTCATCTCCGGGGGCCAACCGTCGAAAAAGGGAATGCGCTGCTCGGCATAGTCCGCGGGCAATCGCACGCCGTGCGCGCGTCCGACCGCGACCACCTCCCGCGCCAGATCGAGCAGAAATTCTCGCGTGAGCGGGTTGGCCCGAATCGGCCCAATGGTCTGGCGCATGGCGGTGGTGGCGCCCGACATGGCGACCAGCACCACGTATTTCTCCCAGATCGAGCGGCGGACATCGTCGCTGATCTCGGCATTGATCCCGCCGCGCTTGCAGGCTTCGTAGAACGCCTCGACACGGGGCGATTGGCGACCGTCGTACTCGCCGAAAACCAACCGTTGCAGCGGACCGGTCTGCGCGATGACGCCGGGCCGGCCGATATTGGTACCGACATAGGCAACACCGCCCATCAGCGCCTTGTCGCCGAAGACCGGCCGCAGCATGTCATCCTTCTGCACACCGTTCTGAAACGAGATGATGCCGGTTTCCGGCTTCATGATCGGCAGGAGCTGGCGGGCGGCCTCCTCGGTGTCCCATAGCTTGACGCAGAACATCACCAGATCGACCGGACCAATGGTCCTGGGATCGTCGGTCACGTTCACCTTGGGAAGATGGATCGCCTCCGGCCCGCCCTCGACCGCAAGGCCATGGTCGCGCATGGCCGCGAGATGGGCGCCCCGGGCCACAAAATGAACATCGGCGCCGCCTTTGACCAGCCGAGCGCCGAAATAACCCCCGACCCCGCCCGAACCCATGACCGCAATGCGCAAGATGCACTCCTTCGACCGGACCATTCGCCGCCCGATCCATACTGTGGCCGCGCACGCGGCTCAATCCGTCGGTCGGACGAGCCCCAAAGAGGCGGCGGCGCACGTCCCTCCTCCGGAGGTCGGTCGCACCTGTTCTTGAAGCCTTAACGCGTAGCCCCCATATTGAGCGGGACCGAACGAGGGCGGAAAAACCGCCCGTCGGGCGGTCGAGGGGGTGCCGCGAGGGCCCCGTCAAAGTCGCTTACGAGGGCTTTGAGACCATGTCCCGAGTTCCTTCGTTGTCCAGCCCTTTCCTGCTCGGGTTCGACGAGATCGAGCGTGCGCTCGACCGCGTCGCCAAGGCTGCCGACGGCTATCCGCCCTACAACATCGAGCGGATCGCCCGCGCAAACAGCCAACCCGACCGCCTGCGCATCACGCTGGCAGTCGCGGGCTTCACCCGCGACCAACTCGATGTAACGGTCGAGGAAAGCCAGCTCGTCATCCGCGGACGGCAACAGGACGATAAGGAGCGCCACTATCTCCATCGCGGCATCGCCGCGCGCCAGTTCCAGCGCACGTTCGTGCTGGCCGACGGCATGGAGGTTCTGAGCGCCGACCTGAAGAACGGGCTTTTGGCGATCGATCTGGTCCGGCCGGAGCCGGAACGGATCGTGAAGACCATCAGCATCACGGACACCGATTGAACCCGAACAGGGCTCGACGCGTTAGAGCTAGCAAGGAGTCGAGTGCCATGACGAATAACAATATCACCTCTCCAGAATCCATGATCTCGCCCGAAGCGCTGGCGCTGTTGGGCGGCGGCAAGATCGCCTATGTAAAGATGATCCGCGCTGAAGACGTGCAGCGGCAATTCCCTCAAGCTCCCCAGCTTGCACCGGGCACGCTGCTCTATGCTTTGCACGCCGCGGATGGGACGCCGATCATGCTGACCGATAGCCGCGAGGCCGCGCTCGCCAATGCCTGGAGCCAAGAACTCGAGACTGTCAGCGTGCACTGACTGCCGTCTCGCGTATTTGGGGCCTGACTGTGTGATTTAGGACACAGTCAAAACCCCATATTTCCGGGCCTCCCAGGCTACCGCCGAACAATCAATGCGACTGTGTGATCCGCAACACAGCCAGGGGGTTCGAAGTAACGGATACTGCTCCTCGCGCCATTCAAGCGCGAGGAGCAGTGTCATGTTTGATCGGCCCGCAACTGAACGCACGATGATGTCGCACGAACAATTCGCGACATTGGGTGGAAAGCGCGTCGCCTACATCAAAGCGATTCGCTCCGAGCAGGTCGCCTTCCTTTGCGCGGAGGCACCGATGCTGCCGGCCGGCCATTGCGTGTTCGTCCTGCACGCTGCGGACGGCACGCCGATCCTCCTGGCCGACAGCCGGGAAGCGGTACTGGCGGATGCAGCCAGTCAAGAGATCGAGACCGTCAGCCTCCACTGAACCGCGCGCTTCGGGAAACTGATCAGCAGGACCAAGCCGGGTCCGTCACTCCGATGATCGCGTCAGGCGGCGCTCGCCGACGGCATCGCCAGCACGGCATACAGCGCCTCGGCATCACGTGAATCGCGCAATTTGCGGGCAACCTCGGCATCGCGCAGCAAGCGCGCAACGCGCGCCAGCGCCTTGAGATGGTCGGCGCCGGCGGCTTCCGGCGCGAGCAGCAGGAATACGAGGTCGATCGGCTGGCCGTCGAGCGCCTCGAAATCCACCGCTCTTTCGAGTCGAGCGAACAGGCCGAACAACTTGTTGAGCTTCGGCAGTTTGCCGTGCGGAATGGCAATGCCATTGCCGACACCTGTCGAGCCGAGCTTTTCGCGCTGCTGCAAGATCTCCAGGATCGTCCGTTCGCTTTGGCCGGACAGTTCGGCCGCCTTGGCGGCCAGTTCCTGCAGAACCTGTTTCTTGCTGTTGACCTTCAACGCCGGAATGATGGCGTTGGGCGCGACGAGATCGGTGAGCAACATGGACCTGTTCCAGAAAACTGGGAGCTCAGCAGGGGCCGCCGTCGCAAAGGCGGCGGACCATAAGTAGCCGCTGGTTGGCCGTCAATGGGCGTCCTGTTCGAGGGAGGGCAGATCGATCCAGCCGATATGACCGTCCGCGCGGCGGTAAATCAGATTGACCCGGCCATGTCCAGCGTGGCGGAAGACGATGACCGGCGCGCCCTGCATGTCGAGTTCCCTGACGGCTTCGCTGACGGAAAGACGCTTTAAGGTGGTGGTCGATTCTGCGATGACAACGGGGTTCCACTGCGCCTCCTCCTCTTCGCTGTCGCGCTCGGACGCGGCAATGACGTAACTCGGCTCGCTCAGCGCGGCGCGGTCGAGCGCACGATCCTCCGGCGCACGGTCGTCGGCGCGCACCGTTTGATGATCCTTGAGCCGCTGCTTGTAACGGCGCAGCCGCTTTTCAAGACGCATGGCGGCTTGGTCGGCGCTGGCGTAGGCATCCGCGGCCAGCGCATCGGCTTCGAGCACAATGCCGGAATCGAGATGAACGACGCAGTCGGTGCGGAAGCCGAAGCCTTCCTTGCCGATGGTGACGTGTCCGGAAAATCCACCATCGAAATACTTCGCGGTCACCTCCGCGATACGCGCATTGACGCGCGTGCGCAGCGCCTGACCGATATCGATATTCTTGCCCGAGACGCGAAACGGCATGATCGACCTCCGCTGACGTCTGGTCGACGATCCTGATCACGCATACAGACCGGCTTTGCGCCGTGCGGGCACGGCGCGCGTTGTTCGGGCGAAGGCGGCTCGCCGCTGAACAGTGCTGGAACAGGATATCACAGAGCGAGGGTCAGGGCGCGAGCCCCATTGACGTCTGTTTCTCCCGGCGCCGCTGCACCGACGAGGCAATGCGCATCGCTTCGCGATACTTTGCGACGGTTCGGCGCGCGATATCGATTCCCGCCTCGCGCAGTTTTTCCACGATCGTGTCGTCGGACAGCACCTGGCCAGGGCTTTCGGCATCGATCAGCTGCTTGATGCGGTGGCGCACGGCTTCCGCCGAGTGCGCTTCGCCGCCGTCCGCCGCTGCGATCGCCGAGGTGAAAAAATACTTGAGCTCGAAGATGCCGCGGCTGGTCGCCATGTACTTGTTGGCGGTGACCCGCGACACCGTCGATTCGTGCATGTCGATGGCATCGGCGATGGTTTTGAGATTGAGCGGCCGCAGATGCTGGACGCCGCGGGCGAAAAAAGCGTCCTGCTGGCGCACGATCTCGGTCGAGACTTTCAGGATGGTCTTGGCGCGCTGGTCGAGCGCGCGGATCAGCCACGTGGCGGTCTGCAGACAATCGGCGAGGTAGGTCTTGTCCTTGTCGTTCTTTGCGTTCTTGGCGATTTCCGCGTGGTAGCTCTGGTTGACCAGCACCTTGGGCAAGGTGTCGGAATTGAGCTCGATGATGAAGCCGCCGTCGCGACCCGGGCGAACGAACACATCCGGGACGATCGGCTGCACCACGGTCGATCCGAACGCCAGGCCGGGTTTCGGGTTCAGCTCGCGAATTTCGTGGATCATGTCCGTCAAGTCTTCGTCGCTTACGCCGCACAGCCGGCGCAATGCCGCCAGGTCGCGCCGCGCGAGCAAATCGAGATGAGTCACCAGCGTCTGCATGGCGGGATCGAAGCGGTTGCGCTCTTTGAGCTGGATGGCGAGGCATTCCGGCAGATCGCGTGCGCACACGCCCGGCGGATCGAACCCTTGCAGGATGGCCAGAACGGACTCGATCGCGGCGGCCGGTGCGCCCAGCTTCTCGCCGACCGCCGCAAGATCGCCCCTGAGGTAACCCGCCTCATCGACGAGATCGATGAGATATTGCCCGATCATCCGCTGGACCGGATCGGAGACCGCCAGCGCAAGCTGCTGCGCGAGGTGGTCGACCAGCGTGGTCTCCACCGGTACGAACGCTTCGAGGTTATAGTCGCTGTTGTCGCGGCCGCCGGCGCCGGTGGCCGCCCAGTCCGAATACCCCGACGGAGCCTCGCCGTTCGAGCGCGAGGTCGCGGCATCGGCATCCGCGGGGGGAACGTCCTCGAGGTCGGCGGCGAGCCGCTCGCGGGCGACGCCATCCTTTCGATCCGGGCTGCCGGCCTGCCAATCGGGGGCGGCGGCATGGGCGACGGGCAAGGCTTCGCGATCCGTTCCTCGCCGATCCCCCTCTCCGTCGCCGTCTGCGACCCGTTCCAACAGCGGATTGCGCTCGAGTTCCCCCTCCACATAGGCCGCGAGGTCCAGATTGGAGAGCTGCAGCAGCTTGATGGCCTGCATCAGCTGCGGCGTCATCACCAGCGCATGGCTCTGCCGAATTTCAAGTCTCTGGGTAAGCGCCATTTCGTCCTTAACTGACCCGCTTGCCGGGCGGCTGACCGGCCTCACGTCGGCCCGCAAGCGCACGCGAAATGAACTGGTCCAATTCTTGCTTATCCGGTTCTTGACCCGGTGTATACCAGTTCTGACGGCTTCTTCTTGAGATGGGGACGGGCCGCAGAATAGCGGGGAGAACGCCTAGATTCGGAAGTCCTCGCCGAGGTAAAGGCGGCGGACCTCGGGATCGTTCACGATATCGTCCTTGCGGCCCTCCATCAGGACCTGGCCGGAATAGATGATGTAGGACCGGTCGGTAAGATCGAGTGTCTCGCGAACGTTGTGGTCGGTGATCAGCACCCCGATGCCGCGATTGGTCAGACGCCGCACCAACCGTTGGATTTCGACCACCGCCTTGGGATCGATGCCGGCGAACGGCTCATCGAGCAGCATGTAGTTGGGGCGGCTTGCCAGCGCCCGGGCGATCTCGACCCGGCGACGCTCTCCGCCTGAGAGCGCGATCGACGGCGTTTTGCGATGCCGCGTGATCTCGAACTCCTCGAGCAGCGCGGTGAGGTCGGCATCGCGCCGGCGGCGATCGGGCTCCACCACCTCGAGCACCGCGCGAATATTGTCCTCGACGTTGAGACCGCGAAAGATCGACGCTTCCTGCGGCAGATAGCCGATTCCGAGGCGGGCCCGCTGGTACATCGGAAGATGCGTGACGTCGTGGCCGTCGAGCTCGATTTTGCCGCTTTCCGCCTTGATCAGGCCGGTGATCATGTAGAACGCAGTGGTCTTGCCCGCCCCGTTCGGCCCCAGCAGGCCGACCGCCTCGCCGCGCCGGACATAAAGGCTCACGCCATTGACCACCCTGCGACCGCCATAGCTCTTTTGCAGGCTGTGAGCGGCAAGATAGCCCTGCTGCACCCCCTGCTGCCGGCTGGACGCGTCCTCTTGTCGTGGGCGCGGCCTGGTTGGGGACGCCTTGGCGCCGTTTCCGCGGGCCGACGGCATCGGCCCACCAAGGGCCGCCAGATCCATGTTCTGCCAGCTGCCGTTGGCTTTTCGTGTGCGTCGGGGCGCGCGGCGGTGCCGGAACAACGCAAGGATGCTGAGCACGCCTCTGCCCTCGAAGCCGACGGACCTCAACGGAGCCGTCCAGTTGCGCTGCGGAATCCCGCCGATTGGAACCGGAGGGGCCGCGTTGTCAACCCTGGGCCCAGATTGGGGCTGAGGCGTTGCAGTTCAAGGGTTTGGGCCAGGCGGCCCTGGTCACACCTTCCGCCGATCCCGGGTGCCGACCCGGTCCGCCGGTACGCGCTGCGGCGGTGGCAGCCCGCCGTTCGAACTTGTGTCATTTCTTCTCGGGAGCGTTGCCGGGAGGAACGGTGCCCGGAGGAGGGTTGCGCGGACCGGATTGGAACAGGCCCTCGACCCGGCCCTGGTCCATCTTGGACACGCCGGTGGTGAGGTCGACCACCAGCCGCTGCCCCCGCAGGACGTCCGCCCCCCGGGTGACCACGACATTGCCGGTGAGCGTGACCGTATTCTCGCGCATGTTGAAAATGGCTGCATCTCCGGCCGCGTTTTGATCTTTCTGCACCACGACCACGCTGCCTTTGGCCTCGATCCGGCGGATCTGCTTGTCGCCACCGGGGCCGGGCTCCGCGGCCTTGATGTTACGCGTCCCGGTCTCCTCCTCGTAGAAGACGGTGAGCAGCTTGCACCGCATCTCGGTATCGCCCTGGAGCACGTGCACGTCGCCGCTGAAGGTCGCCAGCTTGTCTTTCTCGCGGACCTCCAGCGCAGCCGCCCGAATTTTCACCGGCTCGTCACGGTTCTGCGAGAAGCCTTGCAAGGCATTCGGCGGCCCCTGGCTCTTCTGCGCGCCGACATCGGTCATGAAAGCCGTCAGCGCCACGGCCATGGCCGCCCCAGCGACAAGTGCCCGCCACCCTCTCATTGGCCACGCGCTCATGGTTTGCGCCCATCACTGGTGATGACAGGAGCCTTGCCTTCCAGCATCAACGTAACGAAGACACCGCGATCGAAACGCATGAGGTCCCCGGACTCGCCAACCTCCATCCCGTTGGCGTTGATGGTCCATGTGGCCGTTTTCACTTCCACCGGCTTTTCGGAAACGATTTTGCCGGCCCGAACGTCAATGACCGCCTCGTTGAGAAAGGCCTGGTAGCCGCTTGAGGACGTCACCACGATATTCTGGGTCAGCGTCAGCTGTTCCGTTTTGGTATTGTACAGCCCGTCTTTCGCGACGGTTTCGAAGACTGCCCCGTCCTTCATCTCCATGGTCGCATTGATGCCGTGCAACTCGACCATGTCCGGCTTGGTGAGATCCTGAGCGGCGGCTTGCGCGATCATGTTGTAACGCCGGTTATCGCGGGTGAACCCGGCGAGACGGGGCTGCTGCATCATGATCTTGGTGCCGGACACGACCAGGGAGCCGACATCGACATTCGCGCTCGAAAGCACGCGCAGCGGCTTGACCAACGCCGTGAACGCGACGCCTCCGACCAGAAGGACGGCCACGCTGAGCGGAACCGCAATGCGCAAAAGGCGGACATGCCGGCTGTGGCGCACGGCCGCGCGGAACGCCCGCTTGCCGTCGGAGCGGCCCGATCGCGCCAAGATGCGCGCCCCTCGCTGATCGACGTCCGACACAGCCGTCAAAGAGTTCATCCCCGAGCCCCATCCGCCCGAACGAGAATCAGGCGGCTTCCCACGCGATGCTAGCCCCATGGGCCTTCATCGTCGCTCCCAAATATGGCCCGGACGCGGCAACCCTTCTCAAGAATAAGGCAGAACAACCCGTCCCGAAAGCGGGATCGATTGTGGAATTAGCGAGAAAAAGTTTCCCAATTGGTACTTTTCGCCTGTTTCGCCCTAGGAATGGGCAAAAATATCCTCGGCTGCCCAGCCGGCGAGATCAAGCCGCACCCGGTCAGGCAGAAAGCGGAAGCAGGCGGCGGCGAGGTCCTCGCGCCCCTCACGCGCGAGCATGGCATCGAGCCGTTCCTTGAGCGCATGCAGGTGCAGCACGTCGGAAGCGGCGTAGGCGACCTGTGCATCGGTCAGCGTATCGGCGCCCCAATCGGAGAGCTGCTGCTGCTTCGAGACGTCGATTCCCAGCACTTCGCGCACGAGATCCTTTAGCCCGTGCTTGTCCGTATAAGTGCGGGCGAGCCGGGAGGCGATCTTGGTGCAATAAACCGGCGTCGGCATGACTGCCAACCGCTTCTGCAGCGCACCCAGATCGAACCGGGCAAAATGAAAAATCTTGAGGATGGCGCCGTCGGAAAGCAGTCTCGTCAGGTTTGGCGCCGCGCTCACCCCCGCGGGGATTTGCACGACGTCGGCGGTGCCGTCACCAGGCGACAGCTGCACCACGCACAGCCGATCGCGGTGCGGATCGAGTCCCATCGTCTCGGTGTCGACGGCCACCGCACCGACGCGATAGTGCGACAGGTCGGGCAGATCGCCGCGGTGCACGCGAATGGTCATGACGGCTCACCGACCGGCGATATCGGGAAGATGGTGCCCAGGAGAGGACTCGAACCTCCACGCCTCGCGGCGCTAGTACCTGAAACTAGTGCGTCTACCAATTCCGCCACCTGGGCTTTGCGGCGATAGGTACGGACGAGGATTGGGGTTGTCAAATGCGCGACGCCCCCGTTTGGGCTTGTCAAATGGGCGTAAGGCGGCCCTATACAG
>DASSJW010000289.1:0-2276 GCA_035690995.1 Xanthobacteraceae bacterium | reverse complement strand
AATGCGCTGGTTCGGCGCGCCGGTCGCCGAGATCACCCAGATCTCCGCCTATTCCTGCCGGGGCATGAACGGCAATCCGCGTGCCAGCATTTCCGAGCACGCCTTCGGCAATGCGCTCGACATCTCCGCGTTCACGCTCGCCGACGGACGCAAGATCACGGTGAAGAACGGCTGGCGGGGCCTGCCGGAGGAGCAAGGTTTTCTGCGCGACGTGCAAGCCGCCGCCTGCGATCAATTCACCACGGTGCTGGCGCCAGGCTCGAACGTCTATCACTACGATCACATGCACGTCGATCTCATGCGTCGGCGCGACGGACATCGCGCCTGCAACCCGCGCGCGGTCTCAGGCGAGGAAATCGCCGCGCGCGCCGGGGCGCGCCATGCCGCCGCGCGCGGGGGCGAACCCGCCATCACCGGCTCGCTGGCACCGCGCCGGCTGCCGTCACCGCCCAAGCGGCTGCGCGTCGATCCCTATGGCGACGACAGATTCGAGCGCGCGCTGCCGATGGCGCAGCCGGGCGAAGACGGTCAGGACGACTGATCGGCGCGCCTGGGCCGGCCGATCCGCCATTCTCGTGCCTGTTTCGAACCTTCTCATGCTTGGCCCGACCAAAAGACGTCGAGACTGGCGAATCACCGCGCGCGAAGCACAGTTTCGCCGCAAAAAGGGGTTCCGGGTGTGACGACGCACCGTCTGCGACACCATGCGGCACCTCTTTAAATGCCGCCCTGGGCTACCAATATGTTCGGCTGAACCGAATGATTTCCTGGGAGGAATCAATGTCCCGTTTCGCCTTTCGTCCGCTGCTCGCGTTTTGCGCGTTGGTCGCGGTGCTGGCGGTGGCCGTAAGCGATGCAGATGCCCGCGCCGGGCGTGGCGGCAGCTTTGGCAGCCGCGGCTCGCAGACGTTCTCTGCGCCGCCATCGACCGCAACGTCGCCGAGCGCGCGACCGATTGAGCGCAGCATGACGCAGCCGGGCCAGCCGGGCAGCACGTTCGGCCAGCGCGCGCCGACGACCTCGCCTGCCGGCGGCTTCTTCAATCGGCCCGGCTTCCTCGGCGGCATGTTCGCCGGCTTCCTGGGAGCGGGCTTGCTCGGCATGCTGTTCGGCAACGGCTTCATGGGTGGGCTCGGCGGCGGCTTCGCGTCGATGCTCGGCTTCATGCTGCAGATCGGGCTGGTCGCCATCATCGGCTATATGCTGTGGACGTGGTGGCAGCGTCGCAGCCAGCCCGCGCTCGCCAGCGGTCCGGCATTGCGCGACTACAACTCCGGCAGCTCCCGCTCGCCGATGGGCTTCGCAGGCGCGGGCTTCGGCGGCGGCAGTGGCGTCGCGACATCGGCCACGCGCGCCTCCGGCACCGACGAGGTCGGGCTCACGCCGGACGATTTCAACGCCTTCGAGAAGCTCCTGGGCGACGTGCAGGCTGCCTACAGCGCCGAGGATCTCGCGCGGCTGCGCCGAGAGGTCACGCCGGAGGTGCTCTCCTATTTCTCCGAAGATCTCGCCGCCAACGCCAGCAAGGGCGTGGTCAACCGCGTCAGCGACGTGAAACTGCTGCAGGGCGATCTCGCCGAGGCGTGGCGCGAGGGCGACACCGACTACGCGACCGTCGCCATCCGCTACTCGCTCAACGACCAGATGGTCGACCGCGAGAGCGGCCGCGTGGTCGAGGGTGGCCCGGACGAGGCCACCGAAGTGTGGACCTTCCTGCGCGCACGCGGCGGGCATTGGCTGGTGTCTGCGATCCAGCAGACGTGACGCGCGAGCCGCAGGCATAAACGTCAGGAATGGCCGGGCTCGTCCCGGCCATTTTTTTGCAGCAGACTTCCAAGACCGCGCCTGCGCACGCCTTGGCGCACCCCACCAAGCACTCGCTATTTCGGCGTGCCGTAACCGCCGGCCGTCGGCGTCTGGATGATGACAGCCTCGCCGGCATCGATCACGGTGGCATCCGCGCCCTTGAGCTTCTCAACGCGTCCGTCGTTGCGTCGCACCGAATTCTCGCCCACCTGGCCGGCCTCGCCGCCGGCGAGACCGAACGGGGGCACGCGGCGATGCCCGGACAAGATGGTGCAATCCATTTTTTCGAGAAAGCGAATGGTGCGGCGAACGCCGTCGCCGGCATTCCATTCACCGCGTCCGCCGGAGCCGGCGCGAATGTGGAAGTCCTCGAGCAGCACCGGATAGCGGAACTCGAGCACTTCCGGATCGGTGAGGCGGGTATTGGTCATATGCGTGTGCACGGCGTCGGTGCCGGGGAACCCCGGGCC
>DASSJW010000288.1:0-7483 GCA_035690995.1 Xanthobacteraceae bacterium | reverse complement strand
GAGGCTGCGCTACCCCTTGCGGAAGTGGGTGAGGAACCCGAACGCTGGTCGAAGCCGTGGACAAGAGATCGGGGCGGCGTTTCAAAAAAATCTTGAAACGCCGCCCTGATGCCAGAGCCCTCTGGAGGCCTCGGGCCGTCTTATACCCGTCCATACGAATCTATTCCTAGATGCCACATAAATTGCACTGTCGCGCTCACGCCGCCACAATTCATGCGTGCCGGGCTTCACATACACACTCCGGCTCTTGCTGTAACAGGAGTTCCAGACATCGCCGGCGATGGATGGAGGCGATTCATGAGCAAGCGCGTGACGCGATGGGTCGGAGCGGCTTTGGGAATAGTGGTTGTCAGCGCGGGCGCGATCGCTGCGGCCGTCGCGGCCGAACAAGCGCCGGTCGACCGGCCGCAGCCGCTCCTGAATCGGGGCGAGTCCTCGATCTCGGAGCTGGACGCCCGGATCGGTGATCGCCAGCAGCTCAGGAAATACTTTCTTGAGGACTGGCGCGATCGGTTGCGGCGATAGCGTACTGTTTCTCTATGCCTGGAGCGCGGCCTGGCGACATTTATTATCGTGCCGCCGCGCCTATCGGGGACAGCTCATGCGGCAGAGATTCTTGCACTCGTTGTAATGGGCGAAGCAATTTCGGCTCGCTCTGCGAGAGTGGCACGAATGCTGCGCCGCGCACCGTGCGGCGCAGGCCCCGTAACACGTGTCCCAGGGGTTGGGGGCCGCAGCCGTAGCGATCGCCGTCAGCGCTAGCAGCGGCAGCGCCGCGACTGTGATCGTAAGAATGCCACGCCGGATCATGAATCATTCCCTCCTTCCCGCACCGCCGCCTGCTCGCCCGCGAATTGCACTTTCGCCGCACAAGATAAGCGCAGGTTCAAGCATCCGACGATGGGTAGCCGCGCCGCATGGGTATGAAATTAGTGGTTCTCTTCGCCATTTTCTGGCCCTCGACGCGTGGCAAAGTACCGGCCGATTCGAGCGTATAATGTGCCGGTAGCGGCATCTCCTGGGGGCGATGACGGCCCCAAGCCTCGCCGGACCCAAGCCTCGCCGGACCGATGCCGGCGACTAGCGGATCCCTTTGCGCGACGCCGACAAATCCAATCCGGGGGCTGGCTGACGTTCGTACCCCTCATGTGTGTTGCCTGGCGGCCACAGCTGCGCATGAACCGCGGGCATGCCGGAACCTTGGACATCCGAGCAGGTTTGTTCGTTGGTTCCATGGGGTCAATGGGGAATGGGGGATAGGGCATGATTGGGGGAAAACTGCTGACGTCGACGGTCCTTGCGTTGACTGGGGTCCTGGTCTTCGTGCTGATCGGTCATCTCTGGGAGCGCCACTCCCAAGTCGCCGATGCTTTCGAATTCGGCGGTATTTACAAACGGTACCTGCCGTCACAAGCCGAGGCTCCCGACGCCGCAACGGCCTACGGCAATGTGCGGCGGGAAGCGTCGGCTCTGGAAGAATGACCGGCAACGCTGCGAGTCGCTTCGCGCCCTTGGTGGCGCTCGGATAGCGCACGCCAGCTTGTGGGGTGAGACGGTCGCTGCGGCGGCCGGGAAAGGCCTATCCGCGGCGCCTCAGTCATCATCGTCAGCCCCTCCGCTCCAGATCCCCACCCGGGCTGTGCGGGCTTGTTGGTCCAGCGCGCGCAATTCCGCTGATGCGCTCGGTGCCGCTCGACCGCCGCCGTTGAACAGCACCACCCGGGACAGGTCCTGATTGTCGACCCGACAGCGGTACTCGTTGCCGCTGCCAGCCGGTTCGCATGCCACTTCTCGACGTCCGAGATAGCGCCTGAAATCCCGCGCCGCCCGGCCGCGGGTACCCTCGACACCAAACAAACGGATCACGCGCCCCTGAAGCTCAAGCGTACCGGTATTCTGCACAACGGGGACGCCACGAATGACGGGCGCACTCGTGCCGGGGGTTGCATTTGATCCTCCGGGAGCGGCAAGCGAGACCATTTGCGCCTGCGTGCGGGCGATCTTTGCCCGGGCGGCCGCGGACTGGGTGACGAACTCATTCCAGATGCGGGCCGGCAGATCGCCGCCGGTGACGTTGCGGGTCGGACTGTTGTCGTCGTTGCCGACCCAAACCCCTACGACGATGCCCGAGCTGAACCCGATGAACCACGCATCCCTGTAACTCTGACTCGTCCCCGTCTTTCCCGCGACCGCACCGTTGATGCGAGCCGCCCTGCCGGTGCCGTCGCGCACGACGCTTGTGAGAACATCACGAATGGCTGTGCGCGCGCCTGGGTCGCTCGCGGGCTGGAGCTCGGATCGGGGCCGGGTGAACAGGGCCTGGTCACCCTTGCGAACGGCGCGGATGGCGTATGGTTCAACGCTTTCCGCGTTGGCGGCGATGGCGGCAAAGGCGCGCGTCATCTCCAGCAGTGTGACTTCACCCGAACCGAGCGCCAGACTGGGAACCGCCGGCAATTCGGATTGCACGCCGAGCTTGCGCGCGGTGTCGATGACGGAGGGGATGCCGACGGCCTCGGCAAGCTGAACGGCAACCGAGTTCACCGAGTTTGCGAAGGCCGTACGCAGTGTGATCTGGCCGCGAAAGCCGCCTCCATAGTTCTCCGGCTCCCAATTTCCAATCTGAACCGGTCGATCGACCATCGTCATCTGGGGAGTGAGGCCGCGCTGGAATGCGGTGAGATAGACAAACAGCTTGAACAGGGAGCCCGGCTGCCGTTTGGCTTGCGTGACGCGATTGAATTGACTTTCGTTGTAATCGCGCCCGCCCACCATCGCGAGGATGGCGCCGTCGGGAGCCATCGCGACGAGCGCCGCCTGGCTGACTTTCTTGGCATGTCCCTCGGCTTTGAGCCGCCGCGAAATGATCGCTTCCGCGATGCTCTGCAGATTGAGATCGAGCGTGGAGCGCAGGGTCAAATCGTCGGATACGGGACCGACCAGCCGCTTCACATCCGCGTTGAGCATATCGACGAAATAGTTGGTGCCCGGCGGGTTGTCCGGCGGCAACCGTAAAGCGGCGGGCTGCCGGCGAGCGGCATCCGCCTGCTCGCGCGAAATGGCGCCGGTCTCCACCATGGCATCGAGCACCAGCCCGGCGCGCTCCCGCGCTCCGTCCAGATTGCGCGTGGGAGCAAGCGCCGAGGGCGCCCGGACGAGCCCTGCCAGCATCGCTGCCTCGCTGAGCGAAAGCTCCTTGGCGGTCTTGCCGAAGTAGCGTTTCGCGGCCGCATCGACGCCGTAAACGCCCGCGCCGAAATACGCCGTATTCAAATAGCGCGTGAGGATCTCCTGCTTGGAGAGCTGGTGCTCGATCCAGTAGGTAAGGATCGCTTCCTGGACCTTGCGTTTGATCGTGCGCTCTTGGGACAGGTAGGTCATGCGGGCAAGCTGCTGCGTAATCGTGCTGCCTCCCTCGCGCGTGCTCCCCGAAAGAAAATTCCGATACGCTGCCCGCATCAGCGATGGCAGATAGAAGCCGGTGTGCTCGTAAAAGTGACGGTCTTCGATGGCGATGATCGCTTGCGAGAGAGTAAGCGGCACATCTTCCGGGGACAGCTTGTCACCTTTGAAGACTCCGCGGGTGGCGAAGACTTGCCCGCCGTCCGCCTCCACCACGAGTGCGCTCGGTGTTGGTTCGATCACCAACCCTCCGTCGGACGGAATCGTCGCAATGCAATAGGCGAGATAGCCGAGGATGAAGAGCAGGGCGGACGCAAGCATTGCCGCCACCGGGTGCGCACGCACCAAGGCAAGGTTCGACACGCGCAACCAGCCCCGACGGGGGCGAAGTGGAATTCGAGGGAGCCTGCGGCCAAGGGCGGCCAGAGCGTCGGGGATCGATTGATTGCGTATTGCGTGAAGCAGAGGACCGGCAACCTCTGTGCTGGCGACGCGGGCGCTGCGAAGGGTAGTGGCGCCACGCTCCCGAAATTTCAGCAGCAGCGGCATTGCGGCCCTCAGCCAACGCCGCCCCGATCCGGTCGGCTCCAGGCCGCCGTCGACATCGGGGGTAGCAGGGCTGGTCGTCCCCACAACGAGCCAGTCATGTCCGGACTGCGACCCGACCGGAGGCGCTGTGCTCATGTCGGTCACCTACTGAGGGGAGGGGGATCGACCCATCCGCGGCGACGGCGCGCATCGGGTCGTGCAACCTCAGAAGGCGTGAGACGGTTCGCACCACTGACGCTGAGAGCGAAGTCTCCGGGCTCGTCGCGAGTCCCGCCGCGCCGCCCGCTCCAGGAACGACTCCGATAGGAACGACGACTAAAGTCGGGCCGGACGATTTCAGGAAGGGAAATATCTTCTTTAGTGAGACCGCGCGCCGAGTCATCGGAGGCATCACGATCGGCGTCGCCACGCTCGCCCCAGGAAGAGCCTCGGTGGTGGCGATGGCGCCACCGTACGGTCTCCACCTCGCGATGCGATGTCAGGGAAACGCCGCTCACCGTCGCGATCAGGGGAGAGGCTATCGCCCCGCCAGCCCATGCCAGAAAAACAACCGCGAGAGCGACTCGGCCCCACCGCATGCGAGCGCCTCCTATGGCAACGCTGACAGAACGCTGAGCCCGGCGCGAAAGTTCCTTTCAGCTTCGGCTGCGCGTACGGGGCATCACCCGGCGCATCTCATCGGTGTGCCGGTGATCGATGCGATTCGTCGTGCGACATGGTCGCCGCGACGGAAGCGGGCAGCGCGAAGGAACTTCTCGCGTGCGGTCGGAGTTAAGCGCGGTAACGAGGAGAATGATCGTGGAACGCCGAATTGCGCACGTCGTCGGTCTGATGCTCGGCAGCATCAGCTTTGCAATGTTGATCCTGGGTGCCTTCGCAGGTCAGTGACGCAAGGGAGCGGGAAGCATCTTTCGAAAGGTGTTGCTTCCGTTTTCTCCTCTCGTTCGAACATCAATCGCGGCCATTGCGCGGACCTCTCGAAAGTCGGCGCGCGAGGGATCACGCTTCATCCCCGACGCTCCCGCCTGTGCTTGTCGATCATGTTCGCCGCGCGCCGCGCCGACAGAACCGCGCCCTCCTGCCAGGCCCCGAGGTGGCTCAGGTGCTCGCCGGCGAAGTAGAGCGGGCCGTCTGCTTCGTTGAGCAGCGCGTAGGCGCTCTCCTGGCCGGGATGCCAGCGCGCGGCGATGCCGAGGCTGTGCGGCACCTTGCTCCAGGCCACCGCCATCGGCTTTTCGAGCTCGCGGCCGCGGCCGGGATGCAGGCCCTCGATCGCCGCGCGCGCCAGCTCGAATTGCTCCTGCAATGGCCGCGCCGCCAGCTCGTCCGCATCCGCGCGCCCCGCGTAGGCGCCGAGCAGGATCCCCTTGGACGAGAAGAAGCGGTCGCTCGGATACCACACCAGGTTGGTCGGGCCCGCGGTCCACGAAATCCCGCCGTAGATGTTCGCGTCGGTCTCCCAGAACCGGCGCGACTGCCACGCGATCTTCACGGCGTTGCCGTAGTCGACGTCGGCCATCGCGGCGCGGTGTGCGGATGAAACATCGCAGTCGATGTCGCGCAATACCTTGAGCGGGATCGTCACGATGCAATAGGCGGCTTCGATCGATTGGCGTGAGCCGGTTTTCTTGTCGACGAACGCGATGCTGGCGCCGTTGCCGGTGCGCCGGATGGCGGTGACCTCGCTGCCGAGGCGCACCGCGGGACCGAGTTTGTCCGCGAAGGCCATCGCGATGCGGTCCATGCCGCCGACCGGCTGGAACATGGTGGCCTGCTGGGTGAAGTTCTCCTCGAACAGCATCTGCGCCCACATGTCGGCGTCGAGCAGCACGCCGAGCGGAACCGGATCGCGCCGCACGCCGGCCTCTCCCGCCGGCCCCGGCAGGACCTGGTAGCCCGCGCGGGTCGAGCCGCGGTAGACGAGGTCGGGCGAGAGGTCGCCGTACTGCCGCAGGAACGCAAGCATCCGCTCCTTGTCCTGTGCGGTCAGTTCCTGGTCGAGGGCGCCGCGGTTGATCGCCTTTCCCAGCAGCTCGGAGATTTCGCCGCGCGTATCGTTGATTGCCTGGCGCAGCTCGATCGGCCTGCCGTCATTGGCCGCGGGACTGTGCAGCAACGCGCCGCGGTTGCTATTGACCTCGACCTCCAACGCCACGCCGAGCTCGCGGCAATAGCCGAGCACGGCCTGATGATGGCTGGGGAGCCGCGCCGGCCCGGCATTCCAGTAGAGGCCGTCGTCGAATTCGCAGACCTGGCGGGTGCCGTCGGTCATCTCGAGCGTGGTGCCGCGCCGTACGGTCCAGTTGCGCCCGCCCACGCGATCGCGGGCTTCGAGCAGCGTGCAATCGTAGCCGGCCTTGGCGAGCTCGTAGGCGGCCGACAGCCCGGCCATGCCGGCGCCGAGAACGACGACCTTGGTGCCGTGGCGGATGCCCGTCTCGAGCGCGAGCGGCTCGGCGACGGCGGCGGTGCCAAGGAGGCCCATCGCCTGCATGGTGAGATAGGTGGCGCGATAGCCTCCGGCCTGCGCGACCTTGCGCAGGAAGTCCCGACGGGTGCCGCTCATCTCGACCTCGCGTTCTGCCGCCGCCGCCGCACCGATAGGACTATTCGACTTCGACGATCATCTCGACTTCCACCGGCGCGTTGCCGGGAAGTCCCGCCATGCCGACGGCCGAGCGGGCGTGCTTGCCGATCGCCTCGCCGAACACCTCGACCATCAGGTCGGAGAATCCGTTCACGACCTTGGGCTGGTCGGAGAAATCCTCGGCCGAATTGACCATGCCGAGCACCTTGACGATGCGCTTGACGCGGTCGAGCGAGCCGAGCGCGGTGCGCATTTTGCTCAGCATGATCAGCCCGGCTTGTCGCGCCGACTGGTAACCCTGCTCGACGGTGAGGTCCTTCCCCACCTTGCCCTTGAGCGGCCATTGCCCGCCCGGCGTGTTGCCGGACAGGAACAGCAGCTTGCCCGTCTGCACCGAATTGACGAAGTTCGCCGCCGGGGCCTGGTCCGCCGGCAACGTGAGATTCAGCTGCTTCAGCCGCGCTTCCGCGCCGCTTACCTGTGCCGACGCGATGGCTGGCGCGGCCATCGCCGCGAGCATGGCGATGCCAACGATGCGCGATGCGGTTCTCATGTCATGACTCCGTGTATCGCCAGTATCGGCCGAGCGATGCAAGACTGATGCCTGCGGGGGGCTACGGTATGTTCTGCCCGAGGGGACAAGCGGCAAGGGCGGGCATTGCGGACATCCGCGGTCAGCTTCCGTTGCACGCTATTTCACCCCTTCGCGCAGGCGCAAGCGCAGGACGGCGCCGCCGCGGCGCTTGCGGCCCGCCCGCGGCGGCGCAATGCCGGGGTCTCATGGTGTGCGCCGCAGGTAGAGCCGCCAGACGATGCCATCTTCGTCTCCCGTCTGGTCCAGGCGGTAACGCGAGGCCAATAGCGCAGCGAATTGCGGCCAATCATCGGCCGCATCGAAGCCGCTGGCGCGCGGCCATTGCGAGTTGGTCAGAAGCACGGCGGCCG
>DASSJW010000287.1:0-2211 GCA_035690995.1 Xanthobacteraceae bacterium | reverse complement strand
GCTGCAACCGGGCGCGCGCGTTGCCGATCTCGGCTGCGGCTCCGGCACCTTCACGGCGCTCCTCGCGCGCGCCGGCTACGACTGCGTGGGGCTCGACATCAGCGCCAAATTGATCGCGGTGGGGCGGCGCAAGCATCCCGGGATCGAATTCCTCGAAGGCGACATCGAGCATCTTCCGTTTCCGGACGAGAGCTTCGACGGCGTGCTGCTGAGCGGGGTGGTGCATCACTTTCCCGATCCCTCGCGTTGCGCGGCCGAGGTCTTTCGCGTGCTGCGGCCGCAGGGACGCTTCCTCGCCTTCGACCCCAATCGCATGAACCCGTTCATGTGGCTCTACCGCGACCGCGCCTCGCCGTTCTACAGCCCGCTCGGCGTGACCGAGAACGAGCGGCCGGTGCTCGCCCGCGAGGTCGCCGCCGTGTTCGAGCGCACCGGTTTCACGGTGTCCACGCATTACCTCTCCGGCCTCGCCTACCGTTACGTGGCATCGTGGCGGGCGCAGCTCCTGCTGCCGGTCTACAACTTCATCGACGCAGCCGTGTTCGGCCTCGGCTTCATGGCGCGGCTGCGCCCATTCGTGCTGACCGCCGGCACCAAACGTTGATGGAGCCCGAGCTCGATATCGTCATTCCGGTCTACAACGAGGGCCGCAACATCGTCGCGACCCTTTCCGGCCTGGCGCGCGCGGTGGCCACGCCGGCGCGGGTGCTGATCTGCTACGACCACGCCGACGACGACACGCTGCCGGCGATCAACGACAATCCGCAGGCCCATGCCGGCCTGCCCGTCGTGTTCGTGCGCAACACCGGACGCGGCGCCCACGGCGCGGTCATGACCGGGTTTTCCGCCAGCACCGCGCCGTTCGTCCTGATGTATCCCGCCGACGACCATACCAACGCACCGATGCTCGACGCGATGGTGGCACTGGCGCGCGGCGGATGCGACATCGTCTGCGCCAGCCGCTTCATGCCGGGCGGCGCCATGATCGGCTGTCCGCCGCTCAAGGCGGCGCTGGTGCGCACCGCCAATTTCACGCTGCGGCATCTGGCGCGGCTGCCTGCCACCGATGCCAGCAACGGCTTTCGCATGTTCTCGCGCCGGGTGATCGAGCGCATCGCGGTCGAGTCCGATCAGGGTTTTTGCTACAGCATCGAGCTGCTGGTGAAGGCGCACCGGCTGGGCTGGACGATCGGCGAGGTGCCGGTGCGCTGGTTCGAGCGCCAGCACGGCGCCAGCCGCTTTCGGGTTCTCAAGTGGCTGCCGGCCTATCTGCACTGGTATTTCTACGCATTCGCCACGACCTTTCTGCGTCGCCCGCCGGACACCGTCGCCCTGAAGGAACGCGGCACATGAGGCCCGATTAGCCATGAAATGGCCGCGCATACGCTCCCGCCGCACGACTGCGGTGTCGCCGTGGATGAGCATCATCGCCCGCGAGGTCGAATTCTCGCGCGGCGAGACGCCCGAGATTTATCACGCTGTGGAGCAGGCCGATTACATCTCGATTGTCGCGCTCACCCGCGGCGGCAAGATTCCAATCGTGCGGCAGTACCGGCCCGCGCTCGAAGCCTTCTCCTGGGAGCTGCCGGCGGGCCTGGTCGATCCCGGCGAAAGTCCGGCCGACGCCTGCCGCCGCGAACTGCTCGAAGAAACCGGACTGACCGCACGCGCGATCCATCCGTTGGGCGAGAACTCGCCCTGCACCGGACGCCTCGACAACCGCATTCACAGTTTCTTCGTCGAGGCTGGCGAGCCCCTCAAAGGCTTCAAGCCGGAGCCGGGCATCACCGTGAAGCTGGTCTCGCCCGCCGACGTCGTCCGCCTGATCACCGGCGGCGGCTTTGCCTCCCAGCTCCACCTCGGCGCGCTGCTGCTCGCCGAGCTCCACGGCTTTCTGGCTTTGCCGCGCAACCGCGCGAAACGTCGGGCGGCGGCGCCCAAGGCCAGGCGCGCGCGGCGCTAGCATCGGGCAAGCCCGAGCGGGTGCGCGACGCGATAACCTGCTCACGCGATCATCCGCGCGATCCGGTCGAGACCGCGTGTCATCGCGATGCTGGCGGGATGCTTCGCGACGCGCCGACAGACATCGGGAAACCAGCGCCGGAGGAGCTCGACCCCTTCGTCGCGCACCCAGGCCGCCACCACCAGAAGCGTCAGCAGCCAAGTCAAATAATAGTAGCGGCCGGCGCCGGCGTAGAACAAGCCGACGCC
>DASSJW010000286.1:0-3412 GCA_035690995.1 Xanthobacteraceae bacterium | reverse complement strand
CGCGCGCCTTGTGGTGAGACGCAGTTCCTCGCTATTGTTCGCCACCCCGTTACGCAAGAAGGACAGATGCCATGGCCAAGCTTCGCCACATTGCGCTCATCGTGCCGGATCCAGAAAAAGCCGCCAAATTCTTCGAACAAGCCTTCGACATGAAGGTGGCGGGCAAGGCCCGGCGCGGACTTTACGTTTCGGACGGCACCATCAATGTCGCGCTGCTCAAGCAGGAAGGCAACGAGGAGGTCGGGATCTATCACTTCGGGATGTGGGTAGATGACCTCGACCAGGCCGAGAAGAAGGTCGTCGACGCCGGCGGGAAATATCTCGCCGGCCGACCGGAGCCGGCCGCGCCCGGCCAAGCCGCCAACGCGCACTCCTACTATGAGGCGAAGTACAAGGATCCGCTCGGCATCGTGTTCGACCTCACCCACACCGGCTGGATCGGCGCCGTGAAGGATGTGGTGGCGGCGAAGAATTGACGGGCACCTTTTCGGCCATCCCTCAACTGTCATGCCCGCGAATGCGGGGCATCCAGTACTCACCGGCCTTCCGACGACTTCGCGCGACCCCATCTATTTCTACGGGATACTGGATCATCCGCTTTCGCGGATGATGACAACTGCGTGAATCGGCAAAGCCCGGACGGAAGCAAGAACGACGTATGAACAAATCCTCCAACCGCGTGATTGTCATCGGCGCCGGGCCGGTGGGATTATGCCTGTCGCTCGTATTGGCGCAGGAAGGCGTCCCGGTCTGTCTGATCGAGGCGCTCGGCGAGCACAATTTTCTCGAGCAGGTGCCGCGCGCCGGAACCAATCATCCCGCGACCCTGGAGTTGTTCGCGCGCATCGGGCTTTACGACAAGCTCGAACCGCGCGGCATCATCGCCCCCCTGTTTCACTACTGGGACCGCCATGAGGGCAAGCTGGTCGCCGAGTTCGACCACGCCCACCTCAAGGACGACACCTCCTTCCCCTACGTCTTGCAGTGCGAGCGCATCAAGATCGTGGAGGAGGCGCTCAAGCTGGTGAAGTCGCATCCCGGGATCGAGCTGCGCCTGTCGACCGAATTCACCGCCTTCAGCCAGACCGCCGATGGCGTCACGGCGCAGGTCACAAACGCGGCCGGCGAAACCGAGACCATCGAGGGCAGCTTCCTGGTCAGCGCCGAAGGCGCGCGCAGCATCGTGCGCAAGGATCTCGACATCGAGTTCGAAGGCTTCACCTATCCCGACCGCACCTTGAACATCGAGGTGGCCTACGACTTTCGAAAGCACGGCTATACCGAACGCAACTACATCTCCGACCCCGACGAATGGTCGAACCTGTTTCACTGGAAAGGCCCGCCCGACCGCTGGCGGGTGCATTTCCCGACCGCGCCCGACGCGGACGAGTCCGCCCTCACGCGTCCCGACGCATTGCAGGCGCGGC
Organism: Xanthobacteraceae bacterium; assembly: GCA_035690995.1. Taxonomy (GTDB): domain Bacteria; phylum Pseudomonadota; class Alphaproteobacteria; order Rhizobiales; family Xanthobacteraceae; genus VAZQ01. The sequence goes on along the minus strand of DASSJW010000286.1, from coordinate 1,985 downwards.
TGCAGCGCTTCCTGCCGACCGGCAAGGCGTTCGACATCGTCGGCAGCAATCTCTACGTCGTGCATCAGCGCGTAGCGAAAAAATTCCGCGCCGGCCGCGCCGTGCTTGCCGGCGATTCCGCACATGTGAACAGCCCGATCGGGGCCATGGGGATGAACAGCGGCATTCATGACGCATTCAACCTGGCGGAGAAGCTCGTCGGCATCCTGCGCGGGGATGCGGACGCCGACATTCTCGACCGTTACGAGCGCCAGCGCCGCCACGTCGCCCTGCAGCACACCCAGGCGCAGACCATGCGCAACAAGCGGCTGCTGGCGGAGAAGGACCCGGCCGTGCGCCGGAAGAACCACGACGAGTTGCGCCGGACCGCCGAAGACCCCAAGCTTGCGCGCGCGTTTCTGCTGCGCAGCTCGCTGATCGAAAGCCTGCGTGAAGCCGAGCAAATTCCGTGAAACGGCATTGGCACGACGGTTGCTAGGATGCCGGCGCCGCATCCGGCGCGGGAGACCGACCTCATGACTCGCTTGGCTCTGACTCGCTCGATACTGGTATTGCTGGCCGGGCTGTTCTCCGCCGACGCAGCGCTGGCGCAATCCGCGGACGCGCGCTGGCCGGAACGACCGATCCGCTTCATCGTCCCCTTCACCGCCGGCAGCAGCTCTGACACGGTGGCGCGCCTGGTCGCGCAGAAGCTCGGCGAGCGTCTGGGCCAGCAACTGGTCGTCGAGAACCGCGTCGGCGGCGGCGGCAGCATCGGCACCGAGCAGGTCGCGCGCGCCGATGCGGACGGCTATACGCTCGGGCTTGCGAACACCAGCACGCATGCGGTGGCGGCCAGCGCCACCACCATCTCCTACGATCCGGTCAAGGACTTTGCGCCGGTGTCGATGCTCGGCAGTTCGCCGTTCGTGCTGGCGCTCTTCCCCGGTGTGCCTGCGCAAACCGTGCAAGAGCTGATCGCGCTCGCAAAAGCCAAGCCGCGCGCGCTCAACTATGCCTCCGCGGGTGCGGCGACGCTGGCGCATCTCTCGGGCGCATTGTTCGAGCGAATGGCCAAGATCGAGCTCACGCATGTGCCCTATCGCGGCACCGCACAATCCACCCTCGATCTGCTCGAGGGCCGCGTCGAGATGCAATTCGGCACGATTCCGCCGTCGCTGTCGCATATTCGCGCGGGTAAGCTGCGCGCGCTGGCGGTGACCGGCGCCGTGCGCAATCACACGCTGCCCGATGTCCCCACCATCGCCGAGTCCGGCCTCTTCGGCTACGAGTGCTCGTTGTGGCAGGCGATCGTCGCGCCGGCGGCGACCCCACCCGCCATCGTCGCGCGGCTCAATCGCGAAACGATCGCCGTGCTCAACGATCCGGAGGTGCGCGCCGCCTTCGCCAAGCACGGCGTAGAGCCGGAGCCGGGCTCGCCCGAGGCACTGGGCGTCCGTATCCGCGACGACGTGAAGAAATGGCGCGAGGTCATTACCAGCGCGGGCATCCGCGAGAATTGACTCCCTCGGCTTGTCATTCCGGGGGCCCGAGCGCAGCGAGGGAGCCCGGAATCTATAACCACCGACTGGAAAGTATGGATTCCGAGCTCGCGCCTACGGCGCGCCCCGGAATGACGGCGGATGAACTTGGGGCCGCTAATCCGCCTTGGCGCCTGATGTGCGGATGACGTCCGCCCATTTCCTGGTCTCGGCCGCCATGAAGGCTCCGAAGTCGCTGCCGAACACCGTGCCCGGCTCCGAGCCGAGCTCGTGGATGCGCGCGATCATGTCCGGCGCCTTGAGCGCCTTTGCCACTTCATCGCGCAGTTTCGCCAGCACCGGTTCCGGCGTCCTCGCCGGGGCGACGAGGCCGTACCAGGACGAGGCGTCGAAGCCGGCGAGGCCCTGCTCGGCGATGGTGGGCACGTCAGGCAGCGCCGAGGGCCGCTTGGCGCCGGCATTGGCGAGCGCCCGCACCTTGCCGGTGGCGATTTGCGGCAGCAC
>DASSJW010000285.1:0-16818 GCA_035690995.1 Xanthobacteraceae bacterium | reverse complement strand
GTGTTGTTGGCCGTCTGGAACAGCGCGTAGCCGACGGTGATGACGACGATGGGAGCGATGTAGCCGGGGATGCCGAGCGTCGCCGGCATGATGGATAGAATGAAGGAACCGGCCGCTATTGCGATGAGCCCAACGATGGTCACGCGTTGGGCGCCAAAACGGTCCGCAATGCGACCGGCGGGCACACCGGTCAGCGCAACGACAAGCGGACCGACCGACAAGACGAGCCCAACAAGAGCCGCGTCGAGCCCGAGTGCACGAGAAAGATAGAACGGGCCGACCACCAGCGTCGCCATCATCATCGTCGAGACGAGCGCGCTCATGGCGAGGCTCGCACTCAGCGCTCGATCGCCGAACATCGCCAATCGGATCAAGGGTGAGGCTGCTCTCGTCTCGGCGAGCACGAACAGGCCGACTCCGAAGACAGTAGTCAACAGCAGAGCGATGTTGAGCGGACCGAAACTGCCGCGCCCAATCGTCATGGCGAGTGCATAAGCCGCGAGCGTCAGAGCAAGCAGCAGCGTGCCCACATGGTCGAAGCCGGCCCGATCAGCCTTCGGCCTCCGACGATTAAGGGGCAGGTAGCGATGGGCGAGAAGAAAAGTCAGGACACCCAGCGGTACGTTGACGAGGAAGATTGCCCGCCAACCGAGTCCGGCGATCAGAACGCCGCCGAGCGAAGGACCGAGAGCGGTGCCAATCGCGGACATCGTTCCGAGCAGCCCCATGGCGTTACCGGTCTTCGCCTTCGGAACTGTCTCACCGACAAAGGCCATGGTGAGGGCCATCATGATGGCCGCTCCGAGGCCCTGCACCGCCCGGGCGGCAATCAGCAGCCAGAGCGTGGGCGCGATGCCGCACAGAACCGAGGCCAGCGTGAAAAGGAACATTCCGGCCAGTAGCAGCCGTCGGCGACCGATGATGTCACCGAGCCGTCCGACGCTGACGATCACGATGGTGATGGCGAGGAGATAAGCGAGGACGATCCACTGGACTTCCTGGAAGGAGGCGTTGAACGCCCGTGCCAACGTCGGCAAGCCAACATTGGCGATGCTGGTGCCGAGCGAGGACAGCAACATGGATAGCGAAAGGCTGGCGAGCGCCCACCGAGCCGAAGGTGTCCGTTCCGCACTTCCAGCGACTGCCTCATCTCGTGCAACGATTGCCTTCAACATGAACTCCGGTTTCCGATGACTCCCGAAACGGAGCCGTCAGAGACGTAGTCCTTTGCCTGGCATGGCGGAACATGCACCATTTGCACTTTATTCGTGCGTTTGACGCCACATCACTGTTATCGTCGATGCATGTCGACGCCCGATCTCAATTTGCTCGTCACCCTTGATGTGCTGCTCGCGGAAGGCAGCGTTGCGCGCGCCGCCCAACGGCTGCGGCTGAGCCCGTCGGCGATGAGCCGCGCGCTGGCGCGATTGCGTGAGACCACGGGCGATCCGCTGTTGGTCAGAGCCGGACGGGGACTTGTTCCCACACCCAGAGCGCTCGAACTCCGCGAGCGGGTCGGTCAACTTGTGCAGGAGGGAGAAGCGGTCCTACGCCCTGCCGAGGCGATCAACCTCAAACAGCTCGTCCGAACTTTCACGCTGCGGACCAGCGAAGGCTTTGTGGAGAACTTCGGACCGGACCTCATCGCTCGCGTCGGCGAGGAAGCCCCCGGCGTGCGGCTGCGCTTCGTGCAGAAGCCAGACAAAGACAGCGCGCCACTTCGCGACGGGACCGTCGATCTGGAAACCGGCGTTGTGGGGAAGACGACTGGTCCCGAGGTGCGTGCGCAGGCATTGTTCCGAGACCGTTTCATTGGCGTCGTGCGAATGGGGCACGCGCTGAGCCAGGGCGAGATCACTCCCTCCCGCTATGCCACCGGCAGGCACATCTTTGTCTCGCGGCGGGGCCTCGACAAGGGACCGATTGATGAAGCGTTGAATTCGTTCGGGCTGGAACGGAAGATCGTCACGATCGTCGGTGGCTTTTCGACCGCGTTGGCTCTGGCCCGGACCTCCGACCTGATCGCCAGCGTTCCCGAACGACACACCGGAAACCTGCGCGCCGGAATGCACAGTTTTCCCCTTCCGGTCTCCACGCCGGAGGTCACGGTTTCATTGCTCTGGCACCCGCGGCTGGATGCCGACCCCGCGCATCGCTGGCTGCGCGGTCACGTTCGGGACGCCTGCGCGGCCGAGTGCTGATCAGCGTCGGGCGTGGCAGCTGTCGAGCATGAATTCGGTAACGCGGTGCGCGACCGATTTCGATCGCGTCTCCTGATCAATGTCCTGCGAAAAATCGGCAAGTCCGCACAGCGACCGGTCTGGTCGAAGGCTGACCATCGCTCACCGTTTCTTGCTTCGCCTCCGTCGCGTACGGTCACCCGCACGCTTCGGGGCGCCTGTCTTGGGCGCGCTCCCCTTGGGGGTTGTGGGCGCACGCGCCCTGCGGCGGCGGCCGCCGCCGTCTGTGCGGCCTTGCGAGAGCAGTTCGAACCGCAGCGCGCCCGCAACCGGCGCGGCCTCGACGAGGCGCACCGTCACGCGATCGCCCAGGCGGTGGGTCTCGCCGCTGCGATCGCCGATCAGGGCGTGGCGGTCTTCGTGATAGCGGAAGTATTCCTCCCCGCCGATGGTGCGCGCGGGAATGAAGCCGTCGGCGCCGGTGTCGTCGAGCTTGACGAACAGGCCGGCGCGCGTGGCACCGGAAATGTGGCCCTCAAAGGTCGCGCCGATACGGTCGGCGAGGAAATGTGCGAGCAGCCGGTCGAACGTCTCGCGCTCCGCTTTCATCGCGCGCCGCTCGGCGGCCGATATCTGCGCGCCGATCTCGCCCAGCGCCGCGGTGTCCTGCTGCTCGGGCAGGGCGCCGTCACCAAGGCCCAAGGCGCGGATGAGGCCCCGATGGACAATGAGATCGGCATAGCGGCGGATGGGCGAGGTGAAATGCGCGTAGCGGCGCAGGTTGAGGCCGAAATGCCCGTAGTTTTCCGACGCGTATTCGGCCTGCGCCTGCGTGCGCAGCACCACCTCGTTGACCAGTTTTTCGACCTCGCGGCCCTTCACGCGGGCAAGGATGCGGTTGAATTGCTCGGCCCGCAGCGCGCCGGTCTTCGGCAGCGAGATGTCGACACTTTGCAGGAACTCGCGCAGCGCATTCACCCGCTCGGGGTCGGGCTCGTCGTGGACGCGATAGATCAGCGGCACACGCGCGCGCTCCAGTGTTTCCGCGGCCGCCACATTGGCGAGGATCATGAATTCCTCGATCAGCCGGTGCGCGTCGAGGCGTTCCGGCGTCATCACCCGATCGACGGTGTTGTGGGCGGTAAGGACGATCTTTCGCTCCGGCAGGTCCAGATCGAGCGGGGCGCGTTCGTCACGCGCGCGCTTGAGCGCGCGGTAGGCGGAATAGAGCGGCTCGAGGATGGAGGCCAGCAATGGTCCGGTGGTTTCATCGGGCCAACCGTCGACCGCGGCCTGTGCCTGCACATAGTTGAGTTTCGCAGCCGAGCGCATAAGCACGCGATGGAAGGTGTGCGAGCGCTTGCGGCCGTCGGTGCCGATCACGAGGCGCACCGCAAGCGCGGCACGATCCTCGCCTGGCCGCAGCGAGCACAGATCGTTGGAGATGCGCTCCGGCAGCATCGGCACCACTTGGTCGGGGAAATAGACCGAGTTGCCGCGCACGAGCGCTTCGCGGTCGAGCGCCGAGCCCGGCCGCACATAATGGGCGACGTCGGCGATGGCGACGCTGATCACGAAGCCGCCGGCGTTTTTCGGATCGACATCGCGCATCGCATGCACGGCATCGTCGTGATCCTTGGCGTCGGCCGGGTCGATGGTGACGAGCGGCAATTCGCGCCAGTCCTCGCGTCCGTGGAGCCGTACCGGCTTGGCCGCTTCCGCCTCCGCCACCGTGGCAGCGGGAAACACGTTCGGGATCGAATGGGCATGGATGGCAATCAAGCTGACCGCGCGCTCGGTCTTGAGCGAGCCGAGCTTCTCCGTGACGCGCGCGTTGGCGAGGCCATAGCCGCTCCGGCGCGCCGCCACTTCGACCGCGACCAGATCGCCGTCGCGCGCATCCGCGCCGGCGCCGGCCGGGATCGCGAGCTCGCGACCGAGCTGTTTCTTGTCGATCGGCTCGAGCCGCCCGCCGCCGCCCGGCGTAGCGCGGAAAATGCCGAGCACGCGTTGCTTGCCACGGTCGATGAGCTTGATGATGCGGCCGGTATGGTGGACCGTTTCGCTCTTGTCGCCGCTCTCCTCGACCCGCAGCAGGACCCGGTCGCCGATGCCGGCGACCTCGTTCGGCCGCGGGCGGCGCGGAATTCGCAGCCGGATCTTGGGGGCCGGGCCGTGCTCGGCCTCGTCCCATTCGGTCGGAACCGCGAGCAGCTCGCCGTCGGCATCGCGCGCCGTGACGTCGGCGACCACGACATGGGGCAAGCTTCCGGGATGGTGCAGCTTCTTGCGGCGGCGTTCGACGCGGCCCTCGTCAGCCAGTTCCCGCAGCATGGTCTTGAGCGCCGCGCGGTCGGCGTTCTTCATGCCGAAGGCGCGGGCGATCTCGCGCGTGCCGACTTTTCCCGGTTGCCGGCCGACGAAGGCAACGAGATCGTCTTTGGAGGGAAGGGGGGGGTGCCGTGAGGACGTTTCATGACAGCGACCGGAGGTCAGTAGTCCCTGATCGGAAGGCTCCCTCCAGGCGCGTCCGTTTCACGGAATGCCAGCCTCAGATGACCGGCCTCTGATCACTGGCCCCTGGTTTTCTTGCGCGCCGGCTTGGCGTCCGTGCTCACCGGTGGTTTCGCCTTTGCGGCAGCCTTCGGCTTCGCCGGCGCCTTGCGCGCGGTGCTGCGTGCCTTCGCCGGCGGCTTCTTGCCGCCGCCGCGCGCGGCACGTGCATCCAGCAGGCCGACCGCCTGTTCGAGCGTGATCGTTTCCGGGGTCATGTCGGACGACAACGTGGCATTGATGCCGTCGTGGTTCACATAGGGCCCGTAACGGCCGCTCTTGACCACGATGGGACCGCCCTTGTCCGGATGGTCGCCGAGTGCACGCCCGGGATCAGCGCCCAGTCGTCCCTTGCGCGGCCCCTTGGCGCGCTTCTCTTCGATCAACGTGACCGCGCGGTTGAGCCCGACGCTGAGCACGTCGTCGCCCGGCGTAAGGTTGGCGTACATCTTCCCGTGCTGCACATAAGGTCCGAAGCGGCCGACGCCGGCGACGATCGGCTCGCCGTCGTCGGGATGCTTGCCGATCTCGCGCGGGAGCGAGAGCAGTCCGAGTGCGCGCTCGAGATCGAGATCGTCGGGCGAGAGGCCCTTCGGCAGGCCGGCACGCTTGGGCTTCTCGCCCTCGACCGCCTCGCCGAGTTGCACGTAGGGCCCGAACCGGCCCGAGCGCAGCGTCACCTCGAGGCCGCTCACCGGGTCCTCGCCGAGCTTTTTCATGCCCCCGTCTGGACCGCCATTGGCGCCGTTGCCGGGCGCGAGCTGGCGGGTGTAGCGGCATTCGGGATAATTCGTGCAGCCGATGAAGCCGCCGAACTTGCCGAGCTTGAGCGAGAGCTTTCCGGTCTCGCAATTCGGACATTTGCGCGGATCGGCGCCGTCGGCGCGGGGCGGAAACAAGTGCGGCGCCAGCATCTCATCGAGCGCGTCGATGACCTGCGCGACCCGCAATTCCTTGATGTCGCCGACAGCGGCGGTGAAATCGCGCCAGAAATCGCGCAATAGGTCGCGCCAGGCCATCTCGTTGTTGGAGATGCGGTCGAGCTGCTCCTCGAGGCCGGCGGTGAAATCGTATTCGACGTAGCGGGCGAAGAAGCTTTCGAGGAACGCGGTCAGCACCCGCCCCTTATCCTCGGGAACGAGCCGCTTCTTGTCGATGCGCACATAGCCCCGGTCCTTGAGCACCTGCAGGATCGAGGCATAGGTCGAAGGCCGGCCGATGCCGAGTTCCTCCATGCGCTTGACCAGTGACGCTTCCGAATAGCGCGGCGGCGGCTCGGTGAAATGCTGGGTGGCGTCGATCTTGCGCTTGGTGAGGTGCTCGCCCGCGCTCATTTCCGGAAGGCGCCGCGACTCCTCGTCATCGGCGGCATCGTCCTCGCCCTCCTGGTAGAGCGTGAGGAAGCCGTCGAACTTGATCACGGTGCCGGTCGCCCGCAGATCGATGGCGCGATAGCGATGACCGGCGTCGCTGACATTGGCGGTGATGTCGGCGGTGGTGCGCTCGAGCTCGGCGGATTCCATCTGACTCGCCATCGTGCGCAGCCAGATCAACTCGTAGAGCCTGGCCTGATCGGAATCGAGGAATGCTTTCGTATCCTTCGGGCGTCGCCCGACGTCGGTCGGCCGGATCGCCTCGTGCGCCTCCTGCGCATTCTTCGCCTTGGTCTGGTACTGGCGCGGGGAGGGCGGCAGATAGCGGCTGCCATAGTCGGTGCCGATCAGGTTTCGCGCCGCGGCAAGCGCCTCTTCCGCGATGTCCACGCCGTCGGTGCGCATATAGGTGATGAGGCCGACGGTTTCGCCGTCGATGTCGACTCCCTCGTAGAGCCGCTGTGCGATACGCATGGTATGAGCGGGGGCAAAGCCGAGCTTGCGGCTTGCCTCCTGCTGCAGGGTCGACGTGGTGAACGGCGGCGGCGGATTGCGCCTGGCGGGTCTGGCCTCGATATTCGCGACGGTGAAGGTCGCGTTCTCCAGCGCCTGCTTGAAGGCCTCGGCCTCGGCCCCCGAGCCGATGTCGAGCCGCTGGATCTTCTGGCCGTCGGCGCCGACGAGCCGTGCTTGGAAGGTGTCGTCCCGCGGCGTCGCGAGGGTCGCCACCAGCGACCAGTACTCCCGCGCGACGAACTTTTCGATTTCCAACTCGCGGTCGCAGACCAGTCGCAGCGCCACCGATTGCACGCGGCCGGCGGAGCGCGCGCCCGGGAGCTTGCGCCACAACACCGGCGAGAGCGTGAATCCGACGAGGTAATCGAGCGCGCGGCGCGCGAGATAGGCGTCGACCAGGGCCCGGTCGATGCTGCGGGGATGCTTCATCGCATCGAGCACCGCCTTCTTGGTAATGGCATTGAACACCACCCGCTCGACCGACTGCTTGCCGATGGCGTGCTGTTCCTTCAGCACTTCGAGCACGTGCCAGGAGATCGCCTCACCCTCGCGATCGGGGTCGGTGGCCAGGATCAGCTTGTTGGCGCCTTTTACCGCCCGGGCAATGTCGTTCAGGCGTTTTCGCGACTTGTCATCGACCTCCCAGAGCATACGGAAGTCGTGTTCGGGATCGACCGATCCGTCTTTCGCTGGGAGGTCCCGTACATGGCCGAACGACGCCAATACCTCGTAACCGGACCCAAGGTATTTGTTGATCGTTTTTGCCTTGGCCGGAGACTCGACGACAACGATATCCATGAAAATCCAATAAGTTAGAGCGCAGAGCAGAACCCGCTCAGGACGCAATCGGCCCGCGGTTGTCGCGGCGAAACATGGTGATGTCAACCCTCGCTGTCAAACCGAGGGGCTGCGGCCGGCCGCGAGCAGCCGATCCGGATGCCGTTTCAGCGCCCCTGACGAGCACGCAGCCTTGTTCTCATTTTTATGAACAAGCTCAGATAAATAGATAGGGATGTCGATATCTTAGATCAGTGAGCACGGGGACGCACCGGCCCGGCATTAATAAAGTGGACGGATGCCGCACGCACCCGCGGGACCGACAGGATGCCTCCCGGCCGCGGGCCGTTGGGCGGGCCCCTATTCGGGGGCCGCGCCCGTTACCGCAGGCTGGGTCCGTTCGCGAAGTCGCGGGGACGCCGATGCGGTCGTTGGCGTCGCGTGACGCCGCGCCGTTCGTCAGCGGCAGAAGCGCCTGCCGTAGCGCCAGATGCACCGCCAGCCTGGGCCGAAATTGCGGCGACACCCGCCCCAGGGTCCGCGATGCCATCCCGGTCCGCATCCGCCGGCGACCGTGGTCACATCGGATGGCGGCACCGGCTGTGCGCCCATCGGGCTAAACGCCTGGGCATCGTGCGATGCGAGCGCGATCATCAGCCCCAGGCCGGCTGCTGCAAACAGAACGGTCTTCTTCATGCGTTGTCACCTCTCATTTCCTTTTGCCGCCCGGCGCGCAGAAAAGCGCTTTCCGCCGCGAAACGCAATCGATCGCGCCGCAGGACGGCGCGTGCTCGCCGCCTTCGGCATTGCACCAACGAGGGCTGCATGGGGAATGGCGGTGCTGGGGGTGAGCAATTTTGCACAGACCGTCGCCGCGAGACCCGGTAGTTTCCCGCACCCGGCAGGGTAGCTCAATCGGCAGAGCGCGTGCGTGAACAGCACGAGACGATGGTTCGAAACCATTCCCCCGCCGCCAACGTCCGCCTGTCCCACCCGCGGGCGCCTCGACCTCGGCTAGGGCGCGACCGAATGAACCAACTCGGTCGCTCAGGCGACTAACGAGATGCGGCGGTCCAACGGACCCAGGGGCGGAATGATGCTCATCCTGAAATACTTCGTGGTGGTCGGCTCCTTGATGGTGGCCGGCCTCATCGCGCTCAATGCCCACCTTGCGCCATCGGGCTCGGTCGCCGCTGCTGCGGTCACCCATGCGTCAAGCACCGCTTCGCTCGCCATCGTGCCGCCCAAGCCGGCGGTGGTGGTCGAACCGGCGGTGGAGGTCGCGCCGCCGGCGGCGACGAAGCCTGCCCCCAACTCGCGTCATTCCTCTCGTTCCGCACAGAGCCACCGTCGGTCGCATTGATCGGACTTGGGGCGGTTGCGAGCCGCGCCTCGACGCAACCCCCGCGGCGGTTCTTCGCGCTTCATCCCCTTCCATGAGAATTGAGCTGGCCCGGACGGGGCCTATCCGATGGTTGGGGTCATTGGATATGATGCAATCGGCGACTGCGCACTCGCACACGGAGAAGACGTCATGCGCACGATCGTTCTTGCCGCCGCGGCATGCGTCGCGCTGGGGTTTGCCGATATCCCTGCGCATGCGGATGGCGCGTGGTGTTCGCGCGATGCCTTGGGCTGCACCAATTGCGGCTTTCAAACGCACGCCCAGTGCATGGCCAATGTCTCCGGCATGGGCGGGTCCTGCGAGCGCAATCCGAACCGCGTGGCGTCCTCCGACGCTCGCGGACGCAAGCCGCGCAGCAACTAGCCTCGGCCGCCCGAGATTATCGCCGATCTCATCCGCCCGCGCACAGCCCTTTGCGACCCGGACGCTGCCGCCGATCCGTCCGCGATCGACACGAGCAGTGCACCGGTCCGATCCGAATATGACAGCCACGTATCAGCGATATCGAAAGGACGTCCCATGAAGACCATTGTCGTTGCCGCGTTGATCGCCGGACTTTCCTCGGTGCAGGGGATGGCCGAGGTCATCGACCTGTCCACCCAGACCTGCAGGCAGTTCCAGACAAGCAGCGCGGACGAAATCAAGATCATCCTCGCCTGGCTCGACGGCTACTACAAAGACGAGAAAGACCCGCCGATCATCGACACCGACAAGTTCGTCGCCAACAGCAAGAAGCTCGGGCAATATTGCAGCGCCAATCCGAGCGTCGGGCTGATCACCGCAGCCGATAAATTGTTCGGCGACGGCAAATAGCGCATGGTCGCACGGCGTCTGCTTATCCGCCCATGCTCGACTTGGCGGAGTGCATGGAGGTCGCGGGCCATTCCGACGTGAGCAGTTTCGGTTTCGGGCGCAGTTTCAGAAGGAGATGGATATGGCCTTGGCGGCGTTCACCGCACCTCTTCGCCCGCCGCCGGGGACGGTCATTCCGGTTTCAACGGTGTGTCCATCATAAGTGGCAATCGAGTGTCGAAAGACTGCCTATCGGAGGAGGAAGCGCCACTAAAAGCTTCTCGCTCTTTGGGCACCACCTTTGCAGTTGGACCACATAGGCGTCTCTCCAATCGGGTTCAGTCTTATATTTTGGAAGGTCGACGCCGGCCGCTAAGCTGTCTGAATAGATGACGACGGTTGCCCATAACGGACCACGTTTGTAGAGTGTGATTTTGGCGCCTGGCGGCGCAAAGGATTTTGCTTTGTTTGCATTTTCTTGGGCGACTTGAGGGGTACTGGAAGCTATCAGGGCAATCCCGAAGTCATCCGTGATGGCTGGAGTTGAAGGCGGAGCAGGAGTTGGAATCTGGGTTGGCGTTGCAATTGAAGGTCGGTCAATGGTGGGGGCACCAGACCGCGGAAAAAGCTCGTCGACCAGGCCGAACCCGATGAGGGTGCAGCCAAAGATGAAACTAAGGATGCGTGCCCAGAAATTAAGGACTGGGATTTTTACTTCCTTGGCCTCAATCCCACCCCCAAGTATCGCAATGAAGATAAGTGCCGCTCCCATAAGGAAGGACGCGATGGCGATTGTCGGCATGGTGGGTCCTCCGCGCCGTTAAAGCGGTTGAATTAGCTTATCAAGCACGTCAAGCCTCCGCACCGGCGGAAATTTTCCGCACTGAATCAAGGCTGTCCGGAAAGGGCCATAAGAGCAGTGGCCCTCCTCATGGTGGGCTGTGAACCCGCATCGAGCGAAGGCCATCGCAGCGCGAAGGCGCGGTCGCCGATTTGAAAAGATCAAGTTCGGAAGTTACGCACAAATCATTTTTTGGCTGGAAGAAAGCGGCACCCAGCAACTTATCGAGCCAGGCGGCAATGTGCGGACGGATGTCTAGCGTTGGATGTATGGAGTTAGGGGACAGCTCGCCAAACTGCGCAAAACATCTAAGTAGAATTCCTATCGCATTCAGAAAGTCCGGCACCGCTCTTCCTCCGCGCACGACTTTGTAAGGCTAATCTTCTCGTCGCGCTTTCGGGCGAAGCTCGGTGCGTCACGATTTCATCGGGATCAAGACCGATGCGCACTTGGGCAGCAGATGTCCGGAAGAACTCACGCGCAGGGCGGGACTGCCGGCCAGTCGTGGGCGACTAATTTAATTCTTGCTTAAACAAACGCCTTCGCTCGAATGGTTTAGCCGCGGTCTTCCCCGCTTTGGCACCGGGCTTTCCCGAGCTCCGGGTGACCTGCCCCTGCCGCCGCGCTCACGGCGACAGCAGCCTGCCGCTCGAATGATACGCGAGCGACACCTGTGCACCGCCGTGACGCTCGAGGCGTCCCGCGAGTTCAAGCTCGAGCAGAACCACACGCACGGTGGTGGGCGAGCTTCCGGATAAGCGGATGAGGTCGTCGATCGCGACCGGCGTCGGCCCGAGCAATGCCACGATGCGCGTGCGATCGTCGCCGCCGGGCTCGGCCGCCGGCAGGGGCGGGGCATCGGGCTCTTCGGCCGCCGCCGCCACCGGCTCGCCCAGGATCGGCCGCACGACGGTGATCACGTCGGCGGCTTCCGTGACAATGGTCGCGCCCTGCTTGAGCAGGTCGTTGGTCCCTTCCGTGCGCGGATCGAGCGGAGACCCTGGCACTGCGAAAACTTCGCGGCCTTGTTCCAGCGCGAAGCGGGCGGTGATCAGCGAGCCGGAGCGCCGGGCTGCCTCCATCACCACGACGCCGACCGCCAGCCCGGAGATGAGCCGGTTGCGGCGAGGGAAATCGCGCGCGCGCGGTTCCCAGCCGAGCGGCATCTCGGAGATCAAGGCGCCTTCCTCCGCGATGGCATCGGCGAGATCGGCATGCTCGCGCGGGTAGATGTGGTCGTGCCCTCCCGCGAGCACCGCAATCGTTCCCGTGGCGAGGCTCCCGCGATGCGCAGCCGCGTCGACGCCGCGTGCGAGCCCTGAGGCGACAGCGAAACCGGCCGCGCCGAGATCGCGCGCCAGTCGCTCGGCGAAGCGGATGCCGGCCGCCGACGCATTGCGGGCCCCGACCATGGCGAGGGCGGGTAGTCCGAACACGGCCGGGTTGCCACGCACGGCGAGAAGCGGCGGAGCGTCGTCGATCATCTGCAGCCGGCGCGGGTAGTCCGGCTCGCCCAGCGCCACCAGCGTCACGCCGAGGGAGGTGGCCGCATCGAGCTCGCGCTCGGCATCCTGGCGGGAACAGACGCGCGGCGGTCCGCTGGCGCCGCCCCGTCGCGCCAGGTCGGGCAGGGCCGTGAGTGCGCGGCGGGCGCCACCATAATGGTTGACCAGCGCGCGGAAGGTCCGCGGTCCGACATTGTCGCTGCGGATGAGGCGCAGCCAGTCGACCCGTTGGTCGTCGGTGAGGTGAACGGCCGCCGCTGCTTCTTGCACAGGTCTGGTCCCGAGCGTGTGGGCGGCCTCATGAGAACAGACAGTGTACAGAAGTCAACTGCTGATCAGAGCCCGCGCCAAGTCCGCGGACCCCTGACGCACTCCGGGTTCTGGGAATAATTGAGGCCCCGGGGTCACCCTCCGGGGCCGTACGTCATGCCGCGGCGACGTGGCCGGCAGACTTCAGACGCACACTCTGGTGCCGTACAGACCCTGGAGCTTCGCCCAGGCTTCCGGATAGCTCCCTGCGAATGCCACGGCCTGCCAGCCGGAGCCCGCCGGGCCGTTCACATCATTATGCCAAATCTTGCAGTCGCCATACGCCCAGCGGACGACGACCCACTCGGGGCGAACGACTGCGTTCGCAGCCGGTGTGACGGCGAGGGCCAGCAGCAGCGTGCCCAGGGCGGTAGCCAAACATTTCATCGAGAAATCTCCTTCATCCTTACATCCGGCGAACTCCGCTTCGCCGCGATCATTTAGACGCATTGCCCCTGTGTTGGGTTCAAGCGCCGTTTGATGCACCCCATCGTCAGCACGGCTCGGAAGCCTCGCTGCTCTTGGCGAAAACGGGCAACTGAAGAAATGCGGAACGCTCCGCCTCCCAGGCTGGATGTGCCGCGGATCTCGGTCTCATATCCGACGTTGAGCAGTCCAGGTGGCTCGGAGATAGCGACGCAGAAAATGGTTGCGATGGCGGACGGGGCAAAGGCGAAGGCCAGGCCCGCTACGAACACGGCGCAGGACGGGACAGCGGCGAAGCCATGTCTCTAACAGGCGCGATGCGGGCGTTGCGGTGCGTGCTCGCAGAGCAGCACGTTGAAGCGACTCGAACGAACCGCCGCGTGGTGGCCGACTGCGGCTACGCCGCGCGCCCGCGCGCGCATAGCGAGGCCCCCAAGGGTGATGCGCGGCAAGCCTTCGGCGAAGCCACCCCGATCGTCCGCGGCGGTCGACGCCGGCAGCCCGCGCGGTAAGAACAAACTAAGCACGAGGTGCGATAGCGGGGGAGGGTGCGGGGCGGAGATCTGAAGTAATTTCCATAACAGGAAAGCATGTCACATAGACAGCGCTACTGGTTTGCCATAGACTTGATTTTGCTAGTGACGTGCACAGCGTCCCCCCGACACCCCGTGAGCGTCGTTAGTCGAGCCCCGTCAGTCCCCACTGTCGGGGCTCACCATTTTGGAAGCCCTTTCCGCCGACCGGCTTCCACACCGAAATTCGGCCGCCCGGGCCTACCTGTGTACAAGCAGGGGTTGCGCTATGGCTATCTCATCTCATATGGGATGAGCGGGCGCAGCGAAAGCGAGGAAGCAATGGCACAACACATGCGGGCAGAGCAGATGCCGGCCCGGTCCAGGACCTGGCTCGAAGCGGAGTGCCTGGCGGTTGCGAGGCGGACAACCGGCGGCAAGGACATCCAGCGCGTCATGATCCGGCGGCTGAACCCCAAGGGCGCGGGACCGAACTGGAAGGTCGCCGATATCATTCCGCAACCGACGCCCCTGGTCAGCGAGAAGCTCCGGGAAGCGCTCGCTCCCTTGACGGCCGCTTACACGCTCGAAGTGGAGACCGGGTGATAGTCTCAGAGCCGGATCACGGCGCGAAAGCAGTCCGTCTGATGCTGTCCGTGGCGCGCACGCCGGCGGAGATCATTTCCTTCGGTCACGCCTCCGACGCCGCCGTCTTTCCGATCTTACCTTCAGTGCCGTTCGTCAGCCGCGCGATATTGGCGCGGTGCATGATCCACAGCAGCAAGGTCAGCAGCGCAAACAGCGCGGGCTCCGGCCAGTAGCCGAGCAGCCACAGCGCCAACGGCGTGGCGGCGCTGGCGATGAGCGCGGCGAGTGAGGAGTATCGGGTGATCGCCGCGACCGCGAGCCAGATCAGGCAAAACGCGAGCGCAACCGGCCACGCCAGCGCCAGCAGCAGGCCGATATAGGTGGCGACGCCCTTGCCGCCCTTGAAGCCGAGCCAGACCGGAAACAGGTGGCCGAGAAACGCGCCGAGCGCAGCGGGGATCGCGAGCTCATGGGCGAAGTAGCGATATTCGCTGCCGTAGTAATAATAGATGGCGAGGACGGCGAAAGTGCCCTTGAGCGCATCGCCCACGAGCGTTGCCGCCGCCAGCCCCTTGCGCCCCGTGCGCAGGACATTGGTCGCGCCGATATTGCCGGAGCCGATGGAGCGGATATCGCGCGTGCCCGCGAGCCGGGTCAGGATCAGTCCGAACGGGATCGAGCCGCAGAGATAGCCGAACACCAATGCTGCGCCGTAAGCCGGCAAGAGCGACGGGTTGAACGACTGCAGCATGGATGGTCCCGGCACCCTTTACGACGCCTGTTGGCATCATAGCAGTTTCGCCGGTGTCCGCCCCCCGCGCGATGGAGCGGCCAGCGAACCCCAGTCACGGTGCCGCATCGTTGCGCGAGATACGCAGGTGCCTCAGACGTATTCGTAGACGGTACGGCCGGCGACGATGGTACGCACCACGCGGCCTTGCAGCCTCGCCTCATCGAACGGCGTGTTCTTGCATTTCGACTTGAGCTCGGCGGGGTCGAGCACCCACGGCGAATCAAGGTCCACCACGATCACATCTGCCGGGCTCCCCTGGCGCAGGTTTCCGCCTGTAAGGCCCAGGATTTCGGCGGGCCGGCTCGACATCGCCTTGATCAGGGTCATGAGCGGGAGTTCCGCGCCGTGGACGAGCCGCAAGCCGGCCGTGAGCATGGTTTCGAGCCCGATCGCGCCGGCGCTCGCTTCGGCGAACGGCAGGCGCTTGCCTTCCACGTCCTGCGGATTGTGGTCGGACATCACCACGTCGATGAGGCCGGACGCGAGCGCCGCCACCAGCGCGGCGCGGTCGTCTTCCGCCCGCAGCGGCGGGCTGAGCTTGAGGAACGTGCGGTAGGGCCCGACGTCGATCTCGTTCAAGGTGAGATGGTTGATGGAGGCCGACGCTGTGACCTCGAGCCCTTGCTCCTTGGCGCGGCGCAGCACCTCGAGCGCTTCGGCGCAGGTGAGGGAGGCAGCATGATAGCGGCTCTCGGTCAACGCCACGAGGCGCATGTCGCGCTCGAGCATGATCGTTTCGGCGGCTGTCGGCACGCCGGCAAGTCCGAGTCGCGCGGCGAACTCGCCTTCGTTCATCACGCCTTCGCCGACGATGTCGGGGTCTTCGGTGTGATGGACGATCAGAGCATCGAAGTCGCGCGCATAGGTGAGCGCGCGCCGCATCACCTGCGCATTGGTCACGCTCTTCGCGCCCTGGGTGAACGCAATTGCCCCCGCCGCCTTGAGCAGGCCGATCTCGGCCATCTCGTCGCCGCGCAGCCCTTTGGTCAGCGCCGCCATCGGCTGCACGTGCACGATCGAGGTGTCGCGCGCCCGGCGCAACACGAAGTCGACGATGGCGGGATCGTCGATCACCGGCGACGTGTCGGGTTGGCACACGATGGTGGTGACGCCGCCGGCCGCGGCCGCCTGGCTGGCCGAAGCGATGGTCTCGCGATATTCCGCGCCGGGCTCGCCGACGAAGGCGCGCATGTCGATGAGCCCGGGCGCCACCACCTTGCCCTTGCAATCGATGACCTCGGTACCCTCGGGCACGCCGGCGGCCCCGATGCCGCGCTTGGCCTCGCGGACCACGCCGTCCGCGAGCAGGAGATCGCCCTGGATGTCGAGGTCGCGTGATGGGTCGAGGATGCGCCCATTGGCGAGCAGGATCGGGCGGCGCTCGGTGACCATCATGGGCGATCGCCTTTGCGCCGGGCGGGGAGTTCAGGCATTCGGCAGGGTCCGCGACAGCGCTTCGAGCACGGCCATGCGCACCGCGACGCCCATCTCCACCTGTTCGCGGATCAGCGACTGGGCGCCGTCGGCCACGGCGGTATCGATCTCGACGCCGCGGTTCATCGGACCCGGATGCATGACCAGCGCGTCCGGCTTGGCGTAAGCGAGCTTCTTCTGGTCGAGCCCGAAATAGTGGAAGTACTCCTGCGTCGAGGGCACGAAGGAGCCGTTCATGCGTTCGCGCTGCAGGCGCAGCATCATCACGATGTCGGCGTCGTGCAGGCCCTCGCGCATGTCGCGCGTCACCTCGACGCCGAACCGTTCGATGCCGGCGGGCAGCAGCGTCGAGGGGGCGACCACGCGCACGCGCGCGCCAAGCGCGTTGAGCAGGATGATGTTCGAGCGCGCGACCCGCGAGTGCAAAATGTCGCCGCAGATGGCCACGGTGAGCCGCTCGATGCGGCCCTTGTTGCGGCGGATGGTGAGCGCGTCGAGCAGGGCCTGGGTCGGGTGCTCGTGCGACCCGTCGCCGGCATTGATCACCGAACAGTCGACCTTGCGCGCCAGGAGCTCGACCGCGCCCGAGGCGTGATGCCGGACGACGATGATGTCCGGACGCATGGCATTGAGGGTGATGGCGGTGTCGATCAGCGTCTCGCCCTTGCGCATGGAGGACGAGCCGACCGACATGTTCATGACGTCGGCACCGAGCCGTTTGCCGGCGAGCTCGAACGAGGCCTGGGTGCGGGTCGAGACTTCGAAGAACAGATTGATCAGCGTGCGCCCGCGCAAAGAGCTCTGCTTCTTCTCG
>DASSJW010000284.1:0-2672 GCA_035690995.1 Xanthobacteraceae bacterium | reverse complement strand
TGGTGGACGTAGTATCGGTAGAAGTCGCGCGCCTCCTTTTCGGTCTCCCCTTGCACGATGTTGGCTAGCGTCCAGACCCGAACCTCGCGGCCATAGGCCTCGCGCGCGAGCGTGTGGTACGCCTGCACGTGGGCGCGGCATTCATCGAGACCGCCGGTGCGGATGACGGTGAAGACCAGGTCCGCATATTTTGCCGCGAACTCGCGGCCGCGTTCGGAGGCGCCTGCGCTCATCACCGCGGGGTAGGGGGCTTGAATCGGCTTGGGTTGCAGGTAGCCCTTGGTGATCTTGTAGAACCTGCCCTCGTGATCGAACATATCGTCCTCGGTCCAAAGCCGCTTGACGATGCTGAACCATTCCTCGGCGCAGGCATAACGTTCGGCGTGCCCCATCATCGGATTGCCGAACATGTCGATCTCCGGCTGATTCCACCCCGTCACGATGTTGAGCGCGTAGCGGCCGCCGGAAATATGATCGATCACCGTGGATTGCTTGGCGGCAACGATCGGATGATTGAGCGAAATGTGCGACGTGGCGAACACGCCGGGCTTGCTGGTGGAAGCGGCAATGCCGGCGGCCCAGGTGTAGGCCTCGAATCCGGGGCCTTGCGGGTTGGTGGCGCCGCCGAACCCATGCCAGCGCGCCACCGGCACGAGTGCCTCGAACTCCATCTCTTCGGCCAGCTTGGCGAGCGCGATCGTGTTGGGCCAGGTGATGTCGAGGCGCCCGTCGAGGTCCGACATCACGCAGCCGCTGTCGAGATTGGTTTGGAAAGTCCCGAGCTTCAGCTTGCGGCTGCTGAAAGCCGGATTGGTTTCGCGCCGATCCCGCCGGCCGCTGCCCGCGCTCATCGGCGTTCTAGCCCGCCATCGCCGCCTTGATGGCGGCGACGCCGCCTCCCGCCTTGGCCGCGGCAATGATCTTGGCTTCGCGCGCGGCAAGGCCGTCGAGCGCGGCCTTCATGGCATCGATCTTGTCGATGGGAACGACGATGGCGCCGTGGCGGTCGGCATGCACCAGATCGCCGCTCCTCACGGCCATGCCGTGCACCGTCACATCGATTCCGAAATCGACAACGTGGACATAGGCATGCGACGGAACGATCGAGCCGGCCAGCATTTGGAAGCCCGGCGCGATCATCGGGATGTCCCGGACCGATCCATTGGTCACGACCCCGAGGCAGCCCAGCGCCTTGTGCACGTTCGATTGCACCTCGCCCCAGAACGCACCGTATCCAACGTATTCGCCGTCGAGATCCTCCATGATCATGATGCTCGGCCGAGGCGCGCCGGCGACGTAATCGAGGTAGTCGAGGCGCTTCTGCATATAGCCGGCCTGACCGAGGGGAACCGCATCCCTCGCCTTGAACGTCACTGTCTTGGCAAAACCGACGATCGGCGGAAGATCCGGGAATGGGCAATGCAGGTGCTTGACCGTGTAGCCGGAGCCGCGGCGCTCGGGCGCCACGATCTCGACCAGGTTGCAAACGGTGGGCGTGTCGATCGATTGCAGGAAATCAAGATGGCTTTGGGTCGGCGCCGTCATTCGCTTTTCCTCTGATCTTGGCGAAACGCAATGACACTAAGCCGTTGCGCCCCGGTAGGCGAGGGCCGCGATCAACGCCATGGCTGCGAGCATCGCAACGACCATGGCGATGCAGGCCGGCCAGCCGCCGGCGTTCCATGCGAGACCAGGCAGGAATGCGCCCATGCTGCCGCCGACATAGAACGACGTCACGTACAGTCCGACAGCCGACGAGCGTCCTTCGTTTGCGATCGCGGTCACATAGCCGGTCGCAATCGTCTGGCACAGCATGCCGCAAGCGGCGCAAAGAATCAGTCCGATGATGATCGCGGGAAGCGGCGGTGCTAGCATGAGCAGCGCGCCCGCCGCCCACGCGGCAATGACGGTGAGGATAAACCAGCGGCGTCCGAGCCGTGCGACCATCCAACCCGTCATCGGCGCGATGACGGTGCCCACGAGATAGGTCACGAACACCGCGCCGAGCAGCGTCGACGAGAACTCATAGGGCGGGGCGGCGAGATGAAAGCTGACATAGGTGAATACGGCGATAAAGTTGAACAGGACACCGAAGCCGATGGCGTAGGTCGCGAGAAGCTGCGGATTCTTCAGATGCCGCAGCATCTGCCGCACCGAGGCACCGAGGCCCTGCGAACGCACGAACCCTTTTTCCCGCGGCAGCAGCAGCGCCAGGATGACGGCTCCGCCCAGCGACAGGGCCGCGAGGGCGAGGAATCCGCCCCGCCAGCCGATGAGATCGTGCAGCAGGCCGGGAATGAAGCGCCCGCAGAATCCGCCCAGGCTTGACCCGGCGATATAGATGCCGGCGACCCCCGGCACCTCGGTGGGCGGCCATTCGTCGCCGATATAGGCAACCGTCACGGCGAAAATCGGCGGCAGCAACAAGCCCTGGGCAAAGCCAGACGATGAGCGCATTGACGTCGGGCGCCAGCGCCGCACCCGCCATCGGCACCACGATGGCCAGCATGGCGGCAGTGATGACGCGCTTCCTCCCCAAGACGTCGGCGATGACCCCGGTGAATGGTGCGGTCAGGGCGATGGCGAGCGCGCTCGCAGTCATGATGGTGCTGATCTCCGCTGCGCCCACGCCGAATTCGTGCGCCAACGCGGGCAGCAGCGCCTGCGGCGAG
>DASSJW010000283.1:0-3826 GCA_035690995.1 Xanthobacteraceae bacterium | reverse complement strand
CGCGACGAACTCCTCGGCGAGATCGAGCAGGCCCAAGATCTCCGCGGGCGAAAGCCCCTCGATCCCCAACAGGTGCCGCTGGTTGAGGACGAATGTGGACTTTTGGGCAATGTTCATTAAAGCCGGTTCTATAGGCTCGGCGGCGGCTTCCCGCAAGGACTGCGAGCCGGCCGATCAAAGGCGGCTGTGGATGTTTCTGAAGCGGCGGCCGCCGCCCGCCGGGCGACCGACCGGCTCCATTGGATTGGCGGCGTGGTCATTCGACCTTGATGCCCGCGTCCCGCACCACTTTGCTCCACTTGTCGATGTCGGCCTTGATCTGGACGGCAAACTCCTCCGGCGTGCTGCCCACCGCCGAAAAGCCGAGCGCGTCGAGCCGTTGTTGGATGTCAGGCAGCCGGACGATCCGCACCAACTGGCGGGAGAGGAGATCCACCACCGCCCTGGGCGTCGCGGCCGGTGCGACCAGGCCGATGATCAATTCGGTTTCCTGGTCGTCGAGGCCGCTTTCGGCCATGGTCGGAACGTCGGGGACGATCGGAGATCGCTTCGGACTGGTCACCGCCAAGGCGCGGACCGCACCCTCCTTGATGTGCGGGGCCGCGGGCGGCAACCCGATATAGGCCACGAGCGTATGGCCGGCGACGGTCGAGGCGAGGATGGGCGCCGCACCGGGAAAGGGCACCCGGACGATCGGCAGGTTCAATCCGAGACGAAAAAGCTTCTCGCTGGTGAGCAGGTTCTGGCCGAGACTCATGGACGCGAAGCTGTAGCGCGCGGGATCGGCCCGCGCGAGTGCGATGAGCTCCTGCAAGGTTTTCGCCGGCACCGAGGGATGGACCAGGACCACCGAAGGGGAGGATGAGACCAGGCCGACCGGCGCGAAGCTCTTGATCGGGTCGTATTGCAGCTTGGTCGAAATCGTGGACGTGACGGCGAGGTCATTCGTTACGAACAGCAGCGTATGGCCATCCGCTGGCGCGCCCGCGACCATCGCCGCGCCGCGTGCACCGCTCGCGCCGCTGACATTCTCGACATAGAACTGGTGGCCGAGCGCTTCCGAGAGTTTTTGCGCGAACAGGCGCGCGATGATGTCGGTCGGGCCGCCCGGCGGATAGGGTACGACGATGCGCACGTTCCCGCTGGGATATGTTTGCGCGTGGCTCGCGCTCGCGACCAGAAGCGCGGCGAGACATGCGAGAGCTCGAAGGGCGCCCATCCTGTCCTCCCCCTGCTTTTCTTGGCGGGTTGCCGGCCATTCTGCTCGATCGCGCGAGCCCGGTCGAGCGCCGATGCCGCGCACCTGTGCTAGGATTCCGCAGTCGCCAGGAGGCGTCTCATGACTGCTGACACGACTGCTGACATGGCTGCTCAGCCGCGCTTCGACGACCTTCTCAACCAGTCACCGCCCTATGTGGACGTCGATCTCTACGGCAGCGACCAACCGCTGCGGGATGCCGTTGCGAGCAATGGCGGCGAGCGCGAGACGCCCGCGCTCTCCGCCTTCGGCAGGCAGTGGGGCAGCGCCGCCATGTTCGAGCTCGCGCGCCAGGCCAACGAGAGCCCACCGAAGCTGAAAACCTTCGATGCCAAGGGCTTTCGCCGCGATTTCATCGAGTTTCATCCGGCTTATCATCAGCTCATGGCCGAGAGCGTCGCCGCCGGTCTGCAGGCCTCGACGTGGCGCGACGACGCGACACCAGCGGCCGCACCCGCGCAAGTGACCCGCGCAGCGCGTTTCTACATGGCGGCGCAGGTGGAGACCGGGCATCTCTGCCCCATCACCATGACCCGCGCCGCGGTCGCGGCGCTCGCGGCCGAGCCGCCGCTGATCGCCAAGCTGATGCCGAAGATCATGTCGCGGCGCTACGACTCCAGTTTCCGTCCTTGGTGGGAAAAGACCGGCATCACGCTCGGGATGGGAATGACGGAAAAGCAGGGCGGGACCGATGTGCGCGCCAACCGGACGCGCGCGGAGTCCGTGGGCAAAGGCTATGCGATCAGCGGCGACAAATGGTTCATGTCCGCGCCGATGTGCGACGCCTTTCTGGTGCTGGCACAGGCGGCGGGCGGACTTACCTGTGTTCTGATGCCGCGCTTTCGTCCGGACGGATCGGTCAACGCGCTGCATTTCCAGCGGCTCAAGGACAAGCTCGGCAACCGCTCGAACGCCTCCTCGGAGGTCGAGTTCGCGGACGCCTTTGCCTGGCGTGTGGGCGAAGAGGGCAGGGGCGTGCGCACCATCATCAACATGGTACAGCTTACTCGCCTCGACTGCGCCATCGCCTCCGCGGGCCTCATGCGC
Organism: Xanthobacteraceae bacterium; assembly: GCA_035690995.1. Taxonomy (GTDB): domain Bacteria; phylum Pseudomonadota; class Alphaproteobacteria; order Rhizobiales; family Xanthobacteraceae; genus VAZQ01. The sequence goes on along the minus strand of DASSJW010000283.1, from coordinate 1,521 downwards.
ATGGCGCTCGCCCAGGCGGTCCACCATGCGCGCTATCGCACCGTGTTCCAAAAACATCTGGCCGATCAGCCGATGATGCGGACGGTGCTGGCCGACATGGCGCTGGAGGTCGAAGCCGCGACCGCGCTGGTGATGCGGCTCGCGCGCTCGTTCGATCTCGCGGCGAGCGATCCTCGCGAAGCGATGCGGGCGCGCCTGCTTACGCCGGCGGTGAAATATTGGGTGTGCAAGTCCGCGCCGGGCTTCATTTACGAGGCGATGGAGTGTCTCGGCGGCAATGGCTATGTCGAGGAGAGCCTGTTGCCGCGGCTCTACCGCGAAGCGCCGGTCAACGCGATCTGGGAAGGCTCGGGCAACGTGATGTGCCTTGACGTCTTGCGCGCGTTAGCCCGCGACGGCGACGCCGGGCAAATGCTGCTGGAGGCGCTGGCTACCGAAGCCGCGGACCTGCCTGGTACGCGTGAAGCCGTAGATTTCATCCAGCGCGCATTCTCCGCGCCCGATGCCGAGGCGCGGGCGCGGGCGAGCGTCGGCCGCCTCGCTCTACTCGCGGCCGCGGCGGCATTGCGCGCGGCCGCGCCGCCGGAAGTGGCGGAGCTGTACGCGCGCGCGCGGCTCAGCGATTGCGGCGGCGCTATCTATGGAGCCGGCGACCTCGGGGCCGGCGAAGCTGCAATGCTGCTCGCGCGCGCGCTACCGCCCACGCAGCAATAGAACGTTTCGCCACACGTTCTTGTGAAGCGGCCAATTCTGCGCTGCACCACGGACCGGGGAACCGTGGCGCCCGGGGGCGTGTTTATCCCGCATGTTCAGACATCGACAAAGGAGGCCAGAGATGGCGATCAGCTTGAGAAATGCGATGATCGGATGCGGGCTCGCCGGCTCGCTCGTGATAGCGGCGGTGGCGCCTTCGCTGGCACAGGGCGTCTATGCGGAGCCGTATTCTTACAGCGCCCCGCAGGGCTATGCCGGCTACAACGGCTATGCCTATGCTCCGGGCTATGCCGCCCGCTCCTGGGATTACCCGGCGGGTTACGACACCAGCGGAATGCCCTATTCGTACCGCGATCTCGGCTGGCAGCCCGGCCCGCCCGGCACGGCGCCGGCCAACCCCTGCTACCCGAGCCTGCGCGCGCAGAACCGCTGCTAACCGAGCAGCGCCCAGCAATTGCGCACGCGAACCACCGGGCCTGCCGTTTTGTGGCGGTCCGGCGGTTCGGCGTTCTTTTGCAATGCCCCCGGACTCAGTGTGCCATGGCGCCGCGTGCCAAGCGGTCAAGCGCACCCTGCAGGATGAAAACGGCGGCATGCTGGTCGATGACCCTGGCGCGCCGGGCGCGGGTGACGTTGGCGGCGATCAATTCGCGCTCGACGGCGGCCGTGGAAAGCCGCTCGTCCCAGAGCGCAATGGGAAGCTGGGTCAGCCGCGCAAGGTTGCGGGCGAATGCCCGCGTGGACTGGGCGCGCGGGCCCTCGGTGCCATCCATGTTGACGGGCAGGCCGAGCACGAAGGCGACGGCT
>DASSJW010000282.1:0-2771 GCA_035690995.1 Xanthobacteraceae bacterium | reverse complement strand
ACACGGCCAACGGGGTTTTCGGCCGCCGAGCGCGCGTGCTAAGGCTTTAGCATCGCTCAAGAGGACTGGGGGAAAAACAACAAATGGCCAAGTTGCAGCTTTCGTTCGCGTGCGGACTCTACGACCGCATGCAGCCGCTCTATACCGGCGAGGTCAAGGTCGACGGCATCGATCTCAATTTCATCGCCATCGACCAGCCGCGGCCGATCTTCGATCGGATGGCGGCCGGGGAGGAGTTCGACGTCGCCGAGTTTTCGAGCTCCGAGTTCGTCCAGCGTTTCGCCAACAAGCAGTGTCCGTTCGTGGCGATCCCGATCTTTCCGTCGCGCGCGTTTCGTCACGGCTTCATCGCCATTCACCGCAAGGCGGGCATCAAGAGCCCGAAGGATCTTGAGGGCAAGCGCGTGGGCGTGCCGCTCTTCACCATGACCGCGGCCATCTACATCAACGGGCTGCTGCAGCACGAATACGGCGTCGATCTCAGGAAGATTCACTGGGTGCAGGGCGCGATGAACACCGGCGGCGCACATGGCAGCCCCACCGTGCTGCCGCTGCTCAATCCCATTCCGATCGAGCAGAACACCTCGAAGAAATCGATGAGCGATCTGATCGAGGAACGCGCCGTCGACGCCACGCTGGGCACGAGCCTGCCCGAGGCGATCCGCACCAACCCGGATATCGTGCGGCTGTTTCCGAACTACGTGGAGCTCGAGAAGGAGTTCTACAAGCGCACCAAAATCTATCCGATCATGCACCTGGTCGCCATCCGCAAGCAGGTCTACGAGAAATATCCCTTCGTCGCGACCAGCCTCTACAACGCTTTTTGCGAATCCAAGAAGATCGCGCTGGAGAAGATGTTCAACCTCCGTGCGCTGCGCTACATGACGCCGTTTCTGATGCGCGACATCGACGAAATCTACGAGGTGTTTGACGGGGATCCCTGGCCCTATGGGGTCGAGCCCAACCGGCCGACGCTGGAAGCCTTCGTCACCTATCTCACCGATCAGTCCTTGATCGCGGCACCGGTTCCGGTGGACGACCTCTTCGTTCCCACGCACTGACGCCGCGCAGTCATGCCTGTTGCAACCAATCCCGAGCACACTCGCCGCGTTATTTTTGAATGCGGGAATCTTGCCTCGGTCTCGGTGTGCCATCTCCCGAGCTTGCGGGGGAGAGGTGGGGAGGGGGCATGACTGCACGAATCATGATGCCTGCCCCCACCCTATCCCTCCCCCGCAAGCGGGGGAGGGGATGCTCGAACCGCTCGTCCACTATCCGCTGCCATCGCCGCCGCGAGTCCAATCTTTTCCTTGTCCTCACCCAACACCGGGTCATCCAGCCATGAGCAACCTCGACATCCTCCTCAAAGATCTCGTCATCGCCAACCGCGTCCTTGCGCGCGAGGAGGTGGTGGACGCCTACGGCCACGTCAGCATCCGCAATCCCGAAAATCCCAAGCATTTCTTCCTCTCCCGCTCGGTGGCGCCCGACCTGGTCGAACGCGAGGACATCGTGGAGCTCGGGCTCGACGGCCAGCCGGTGCGCGACGAGAAACGCGCGCTCTATCTGGAGCGCTTCATCCACGCCGCCATCTACGAGGCGCGGCCCGACATTCATTCCGTCGTCCACGCGCATGCGGAAGACATCCTGCCGTTCGGCATCGCGCAGGCGACGCCGCTGCGTCCGGTGATCCATTCCGGCAGCTTCATCGGCGCCAATGTCCCGGTCTGGGACATCGCCGACAAGTTCGGCGACACCAATCTCCTGGTCACCAACATGGACCAGGGGCGCGACCTGGCGAAGTGCCTCGCCGGCAACAACGTCGCGCTGATGCGCGGCCACGGCTTCGCCTCGGCCGGGCGCTCGCTGATCGAAGTGGTGCGCATGTCGGTCTACCTGCCGCGCAATGCGCGGGCGCTCCTGCATGCCAAGCAACTGGGCGGCGAGATCAAGTATCTGCGCCAAGGCGAGATCGATGCCCGCAACCGGGGCTACAGTCCTCATTCGATCGAGACTTGGCGGGCGTGGGAATTCTGGGCGACCAAGGCGGGCTGTGCCCACATGCTCACCAGGCCCGACCACGCCCACGAGCACAAGAAGTCCTGAGCGGGGCGGTGCGGGCGGTCCATGGGTGTCACCCGCGGGCTTGACCGCGGGTCCATCCATCCTTCGCCATAACCAATTGGTCGTTGGCTACGGCTCATTTGCCAAGGAGATGGATGCGCGGGTGACGTGTCCCGGATGCGGTGCAGCGCGAGCGATAGCGAAGCGGTGCACCGCTGGTCCGGGACCGTCGCGAAGGCGGTGTGTGCAACGGTCCCGGGTCTGCAGCGCATCATTCCGCCATAGCCCGCGAAGACGGGCGTAAACGCCCTTATTGCTCCATGCTGCGCTGCGCCCGGGACACGCGCTCAACTTAGCGCCTATTGGGGTCAAGCCCGCGCATGACGATCTCATGCGCACTGGTGGAAAACGCTTTAAAGCACCGGGCTCCAGCCGGCCGGCACCAGGCGATAGCCGGCGCCGTCCTTCTCGATCTGTCCCAGGCACGGGAACGGGAAATGGAATCCCACGACCTGCGCCCGTTGGGCCGATGCCATGTCGAAGAAACGGTGGCGCGTACGCGCCGCCAGGTCCGGCTCGACGTCGTACATCACGTGCCAATCCGGATGGCGCACGAACAGCGCCGGAATGTTGGTCACGTCGGACTGGATGAGGACGCGCGCGGGGCCCGACTGCACGGCGAACGACGTGTGCCCGGGGGTGTGGCC
>DASSJW010000281.1:0-6697 GCA_035690995.1 Xanthobacteraceae bacterium | reverse complement strand
CGGAATGTTCGCGCTGCTGAAAATCGACAGCGGCGGGAAACATACGCCCGCAAAGGAACTGATCACGGGTTCCATCCCCAAGTCGCCTGGGCGTACGTCGTCATCGAATGACCCGATGGCGTCCTTCCTCGCTCCGGTTTTATCCGAGCCTGCCCCGCGGCCGGTGCATAGCACCGCAATGGATCGAGGGCCGGTTCCGTTGCCGCGACCGCGACCAAACCGGTTGTGACGGGCCTTGCGGGCGCCTTGTAAACCTTCAGACCTCCTGCCGAGAGGCGGCGCTTTCCTATGAGCGGCCCGCATCAGTGGAGAAAGCCCACAGGGAGGTGGTCGCCGGGGCCTTAAGTCGGCAAGGAACCCTTAGGTTGAGCGCTGCTTCGTTTTGGTGCCTTCCCCCTCTTTCTCGGCTGCCTCCTTGGCCAAACGAAGTTCTTTTAACCGCGCGGTCTTGTTGCGGGTAACCCGAGCTTCGGCCTCGTACGGCGTCGTAACTTTCTTGCCTTTCCACGTAGCCTTTAGCGTCTTGCGGAACTGCGCTTCGGCTTCAGTGCGCGCCTTCGAATGATTGGCCATGGTGTGCTCCTGACCCGGGGTGTCTTGTTACCCGGGGTGTCGTGGCGGATCTGTGTGGACGACCGTTTCCCTACCATCGTCCGCGACCTCTACGACTCGGACGGGTTCGTGCGCTCGTGAGGATACATCTTTCGCGGCGGCCTTCGCTGTATGCAATGAAGCGGATTCAAAATCGGTTTTGGGGTTGTCACAACGGACCTTGAACTTCGGCATACGGTCACTCCTCTCAGTCGCAATAATAAGGTGGACGCGTGAACGAAGTCTCCTGTCTGGGTGAAGCGAAGCGAAGATATTGGACCGGCGATCATATTTGCTGGAGCGATGGACGACCCCGGCTTCTGCGCCCCAGTGACGCTCGAATCAAGCACAATGACACGTGGCTGACGATCTACCCTGACATCGGTTCGCGCGCTTTCGCCCCGGCGCGAGCGCGTCGCCTGCCATCGTGACCCTCCGCCGCGCGGGCAAGAGGGTGGCTGCATCCACGAACCGCGCGGCAAGCGGTGTGATGCCCGGTCGCCGAAAGATCAACCCGGCCGAACCGTTACATGCCGCGGAGGGAGGGCTGCGACATCGGGCCGTTGATGACGGGGGCCTGCTCGGGAGCCGCGAGCGGGGCGGGAATCCGGCTTTCGAAGGTGGGCATCTGCGGCGCCGGTTCCGCAAAGAACGGCGCAGATCGGTGGGCGAGGCCACCGCCGCCGTGTGCAAAGCTGGCAGCTCCTCCACGGGCAAAGCCGTTGGTCGAGCCGGCCACACAGGCCAGCGCCAACACCGCTGCGAAAAGAGCTTTCATGATCGTATTCCTCGCGCTGCTCGTCCTCCCAACACACGGGAATCTAATTGGCCCTCGGGAGACGGCTTTATCCGTCTTGCTTCGATTGGAGCGGTCTTGTCGCCTTCCGGCCGGCGTCCTTCGGGCCCGTGAGGTCGTCCTCAGCGCTGCAGGAAGCTTTTGACCTCGTCGAGAAACCGTCGCCAGCCGGGATCGCCTTCGAGGATCACGTGATTATGCCCTTCCAGCGCGACGAAGCGCGCGCCGCGAATGCCCGCCGCGAGCGTGCGCCCTTCCTCGAACGGCTGTCCCGCGTCGCTGCGGCAGTGCAACACCAGCGTCGGCACGGCCACGCGGGCGAGGAGATCGGTCACGTCGATGTCGTCCACCGCGCGCCGGATGCGCGCCGCGTTCTCGGGCGACGTCGTTCTTTGCTGCAGCTCGTTGAACCATTGCACCTGTTCGGCGGTGGCGCCGGGGATGAACAGCGAGGTGAAGATCTGGCGAAAGGCCGGGTTCTCCTGGCCCCAGCCCTGGCGGATGAGGGTAAGCACCGCGTCAGCCTGCTCGATGTCTTGGGGCGAGCCGCGCTTGCGCTTGCCGCGCGCGAACCCGCCGTAGAGCACGAGATGGCTCACCCGCTCGGGATGCCGGACGGCATAGGCGATGGAGACGGCGCAGCCCTGCGATATGCCGAGCAGCGCGAACCGTTGGATGCCGGTGGCCTCGACCACGCTCTCCAGGTCGCGCACGAAGGCCTCAAACGAGATGTCGTCCACCTCCCAGTCAGAGAGGCCGTTGCCGCGCGCGTCGTAGCGGATCAGCCGGTGCGCGGCCGCGAGCTCGTGCAGCAGGGGGCTCCAGATCGGGCTCTCCCAATCGTATTCCAGATGATTGAGCCAGTTGGCCGCCTTGAGCAGCGGCGGCCCGGTTCCGACTTCCGCATAGGCGATGCGAACCCCGTCGGACGCGGTGCAGAAATGAATCTCGTGCCGCAGGGCAGGGACCCGCGATGGCTCCGCCTTGGCGGCGCCCCCCGCCTCGCCCGGCGCGATCGCTTCGCTGACCGCGCCGACGAATCGGATGCCCTTGCGTTGCACCGTGCGGATCAGGCGCTGCGCCTCGCCGCTGTCGCCGACGGCCTTGCGCACGGCATTGATGCGGCTGGTCAGCGTCGATTCGGACACCACGCGGCCGTGCCACACCGCTTCGATCAGGTCGTCCTTGCTGACCACGCGCTCGCGATTGCGCACCAAATGCACCAGCAGGTCGAACACCTGCGGCTCCATGGCGATCAGCCGGCCGGCGCGCCGCAGCTCGCGGCGCTCGACGTCAAGTACATGATCATCAAAGAGAAATTGCACGTCGGCCCAGTCCCGGACGGCGGCGGTCCGAAGAGATAATCGGGGGTTTCTCAGCAACAAATCAAGGCCTCCGCAAAGTCCTCAAGCCGTGATGAAGGCATTCTCCAGCTCGCGGCGGCCGCGATTTGCCATCCGCTGCAGAGGGAGAGCGCCATGACGCAGACCCACGACATCGGCCAAAAGATCCGCCAAGAGATCGGCCAAGAGATTGGCCAGGAGCGCCACCTGGACATCCACCGCCGCGATGACGGCTCCATCGACGTCGCCTTCTACCAGGCTCAAGCGATGGCGCTGCGCGCTCAGACGGTCGGGAATGCTCTCGGGCCGAACGCCCTCGCCAAGCTCCGCGCGCCGTTCAAGCACTGGTGGGGGCACGTCGTGTCGCAGGCCATGAGCATGCTGGCACGAACGGTGCCGTCCCGGTGAGGGCCGTCCCTATTTTTCCGCTCTGTGAGCCACCTCACCTTCGCCCGCGGTTTGCGCGGCTATTAGGAGGCGTTTCATGGGCCGGAGGGTCTGTCTTGGTAAAGCGCGACATGTTGCAGAATTGGTCTCCGCAGGACCGGAGCGAATTCGATCGCTGGATCAAGGCCAATGCCGTTATCGGTTCGCTCCTTGCAGCCGGCCTTTTCGCAATGGCCATCGCCGGCATGCCCTCTGCGAGACCCGGTGACGCGGCGAGCGCCGGCAGTTCGCAAGGCTCCGAGGTTGCCGCGTCCGCACAATCGCGGCTTGCCCCGGCGCCATAGCAGGCCGGTTTCGCGCTGCCGACGTCGCCGAGATGCCGCAGACTCCGAGAGAGAAACGCGGATCACTGCGCGGTCGTGCACGCGGCGGCCGCCGGTGGGCGCTGTCGCGCGGCCTCGGCGCTTACACCCGCGACGATGCGTTTGAGCTCAGGCAGGCACGAGCCGCAATTGGTGCCGGCGCGCAGCGCCGCGCCGATGCTCTCGACGCTGGTCGCCGCGCCCGAGTGGAGCGCGTCGCGGATGGTGGTCAGCCCGACGCCGAAGCAGGCGCACACGATAGGTCCCGCGCTCGCAAGGCCGTCGGCCGAGCGGCCCGACAGGAGCACGCGCCGCGCCGCGTCGGCGAGCGTCCGGGTTTCGAACAGCGCCTTGACGGCGTCCCATGGCGGCGCGGTCTCGGCGGGACCGATGAACAGGCAGCCGTCGAGCTGTCCGGCGACGAACGCCGCCGCGCGGTAGATGCCGCGGCGCTCGTCGCTCAATTCGGCAAGCTCGGCGCGGTCGCCGAACATCGCCCGCGCATGGTCGCGCCAGACCGCGGGGCCATCGTTGCTCGCGAGCAGCAGTCCGGCCGCCTGTGCCAAAGCGACGCGCGCCCACCAAGTGCGGTCGGGCAACGCAAGCGGCTGACGCGAGAGCGCAAATCCGCGGAACGCGAAGGCCACCGGGGCGATCGCCGCCGGGGTCGCCTTGGCGTCGGGCTGGCCTGAATAGCGGTCGGTCTCCGGCATCACCAGGTCGCCAATGCGCGCGGTCGAAGCCGTCGCATCGCTCCAGTGAATGGGCACAAAAAGGGAGCCGCGCCGTTGCGTCTCGCTGACGTTGACCTTGAGCACGCACGACCCCCAGCGGGTGGTGATCTGCGCGAAACCGCCGTCGACGAGCTTCCTCGCCGCGGCGTCGGCCGGATGCACCTCGACGAACGGCTCGGGTGCATGCGCGCCGAGCCGTGGGCTCAAGCCCGATCGCGTCATGGTGTGCCACTGATCGCGCACGCGGCCGGTGTTGAGGCGGAAGGGGAAGTCCTTGCCGGTCGCCACGCTCGGCGCCGGCGGCTCGGGCGCGACGAAGCGGGCCTTGCGGTCGGGCGTATAGAATCCGCCCTCGGCAAAGAAGCGCCGGTCCGGTTGCCGCTTCGAGCGCGGCTCGCCGGCGCGCAGCGGCCATTGCACCGGGTCGAGCGCGGCGAAGGCGTCGTCGTCGATGGTGGCGAGGCCGCCGAGGTCGAAGTCGCGGCAACCGTCGTTCTCGAACGCGGACAGTGCCGCATGCTCGCGGAAAATGTCGGCGGCGGAACGATAAGGAAAGGCGGAGCTGAAACCCATGCGGCGCGCGACCTGGGTGACCATCCACCAGTCGGGCTTGGCTTCGCCCGGCGGCGGCAGGAACGCGCGCTGCCGCGAGATCCGCCGCTCGGAGTTGGTCACGGTACCGTCCTTCTCGCCCCAGGCGGCGGCCGGGAGGAGAATGTGCGCGCCGGCGGCGACGGTGTCGTTTGCCGCGACGTTTTCGGAGAGGACGAACAGCTCGAGCCGGCCGAGCGCCTCGCGTACCTTGCGCGCCCGCGGCAGCGAAACCGCGGGATTCGTCGCCATCACCCACAGTGCCTTGATCTTGCCGCGGGCGATGGCCTCGAACAGCTGCACCGCCTTGAGCCCTTCGCGCGTCGCGACCCGCGGCGCCTGCCAGAAGCGGGCGACACGGCCGATGTCCTCGCGGGTAAAGCCCATATGCGCCGCGAGCTGGTTGGCGAGCCCGCCAACCTCGCGCCCGCCCATGGCATTGGGCTGGCCGGTCAGCGAGAACGGCCCTTGCCCGCGGCGGCCGATGCGGCCGGTCGCGAGATGGCAGTTGATGATGGCGTTGACCTTGTCGGTGCCCTGCGACGATTGATTCACGCCTTGCGAGAAGCAGGTGACGGCATCGGGGATGGCCTGGAAGAGCTCGAAGAAGCGCGCGACGTCGGCCTCCGGCAGGCCGGTGCGCCGTGCGGTCGCGGCGAGGTCGGGCGCGATCTCGCGCGCGCGCGCCAAGGCATTCTCGAAGCCGGCGGTGTGGGCGTCGATATACGCGTAGTCGAGCACGCACCGGTCGGCGAGATGCACCAGCAAGCCGCAGAACAGCGCGGTGTCCATCCCGGGCGCGATGGGAAGAAAGAGGTCGGCATCCTCCGCGGTGGCGGTGCGGCGCGGATCGATCACGACGATTTTGGCGCCGCGCTCGCGCTTGTTCCTGACCATGCGCTGGAACAGCACCGGATGGCACCAGGCGGCGTTCGAGCCGACCAGGACGAGGAGGCCGGCGGCGTCGAGGTCCTCGTAGCTGCCGGGCACGGTGTCGGCGCCGAAGGCGCGCCTGTGGCCGGCGACCGAGGAGGCCATGCACAGCCGCGAGTTGGTGTCGACATTTCCCGAGCCGATGAAGCCCTTCATCAACTTGTTGGCGACGTAATAGTCCTCGGTCAGGAGCTGGCCGGAGAGATAGAACGCGACCGCGTCGGGGCCGTCGCGATCGATGATGCGTTGAAAGCCGGTGGCGACGCGATCGAGCGCGACCGACCAGTCGACGCGCGCGAGACTGCCGTCGAACTGCCGCAGCATGGGATGCAGCAGACGTTGTTCCAGTCCCAGCGTCTCGCCGAGCGCCGACCCTTTGGAGCAGAGGCGACCGAAATTGGCGGGATGGTGCGGATCGCCGGCAATGGTCGCGCCGCCATAGCCGTCGGGCTGCGCGAGCACACCGCAACCCACGCCGCAATACGGGCAGGTGGTGCGCACGGCCGGCGGCTGCGGGGAGGGCGCGTTCATGGGCGCGCACAGCTCACGCCGCTACCCGAGTCGCGAGCGCGCGCCCGAACACGAGATCGTCGCGCAAGCGCGCGATCGGCGAGCCCGCGCGAATGAGCTCGAGATACCAGAGGCCATCGGCGGTATCGCCGAACAGCACCGCCCCGACGAGGCGATCATGCGCAATCACCAGTTTCTTGTAGACGCCGACGGCGGGATCGCTGAGCACGATCTCCTCCGCATCTGCGCTCGTGCCGAGGAAATCGCCGGCGGAAAACACGTTGACGCCGGAGACCTTGAGATTGGTGGCGAGTACGCTGCCGGGATAGCTCGCGCGCTCGCCGGCGAGGCGGCGCGCCAGGAGCTGCGCCTGCTCGTAGGCCGGCTCCACCAATCCGTAGCAGCAGCCGCGATGCTCGGCGCATTCGCCGATGGCGTGCACGCCAATGG
>DASSJW010000280.1:0-10488 GCA_035690995.1 Xanthobacteraceae bacterium | reverse complement strand
GTGGGCACGACCGTCATCTACGTCACCCATGATCAGACCGAGGCGTTGACCATGTCCGATCTCGTCGTGGTCATGCACCAAGCCCGTGTCGCCCAGGTGGGCACGCCGCGCGCGCTCTACGAGGCGCCCGCCAACCTGTTCGTGGCCGATTTCCTGGGCGACTCGAACCTGTTGGCCGCGACAATCGCGCAAGTCCGCGGGGACGAATTTGCCGTGGAGATCGGGAGCGGCGAGAGAATACATGCCACACGCAGTGCGGCGGCAGCGTCCCAGGGCAGTGACGCCGTCGTCCTGATCCGCCCGGAAGACATATCGGTCGCCGCCACGAGTGAACGGACGGACGGACGAGATGTCCTTGCCGGCACGATCAGGGACATCAGCTATCACGGCGATACTTTCAAGCTCGACGTTGCCGTCGGCGCGGACGTGCTGAAGGTCAAGGTTGCCCGCGAACGCGGCGCCGGGATGGAACGAGGTGACCGCGTGTTCCTGACGTGGCGATCAAGCGCGGTCCGGCTGCTGCCGGCCACCGATCGGTCGGGCGATGCCGGCAACCGGGGCGAGCCATGACGGCTTTGGTCGAGCCGCGAGCGGCGCCGCTGTTGCGTCCGGCACGGCCATCCCAGGCCTGGCTGTTGCCGACAATGCTGCTCCTGCCGTGCCTCGCATGGATCACCTTCTTCTTTTTGGCTCCTCTCATCCTGATGTGCTGGCGCAGCCTCGCGAGCGAGGGCTTCTCGCTCGAGACCTACAGCGTTCTCTTCACCTCTCCGCTGTTCACCAAGGTCATGATCACGACGGTCAAGACCGCCGGCATCGCCACCGTCTTCGCACTGCTCCTCGCTTATCCGCTGGCCTACGTGCTTACGATCAGCGGCGGGAAGATGCGCGCGCTGATCCTGGTGTTTGTCCTGATCCCCTATTGGGTCGACATCATCGTGCGGAGTTTTTCCTGGCTGATCCTGCTGGGCGACAATGGCATGGTCAACAAGGCGCTCATGGGGCTGGGCATTATCGGCATGCCGCTGCAACTGCTCTACAATCCGTTCAGCGTCTTGCTCGCGATGGTGCAGATCCTGCTGCCGCTGACGACCGTAACCTTGTTCGGCGCCATGTTGCGGATCGATCGAACGCTTATCACGGCAGCGAAAATCCATGGTGCGAGCGGATGGCAAGCCTTTCGCACCGTCTTCTTCCCGCTGAGCCTGCCGGGAGTCTACGGCGCCGGCCTGCTGGTTTTCGTGCTGGCGCTCGGCTTCTACGTGACGCCGGCCCTGCTCGGGAGTCCGCGCGAAACCATGATCGCGCAGACCATCATGGTCGAGGCAAGCCAACTTCTCGACTGGCCGCAGGCGAGCGCAGCCGGCGCCGTGCTGCTTATCATCACCACGTCGATCGCGGCGCTCTACAACCGCTACTTCAGCCTCGACCGGTTGTGGGGAGGTTCGGACAATTGAGCACGATCGCAGGCAGGCTCGGACTGGGCGCGGCCGTGCTGGCCGTCCTTGTCTATCTCATTTTCCCGGTGATCGTGGTGGTGGCGATCTCGTTCAGCTCGGGCAATTTCCTGGTGTTCCCGCCGCCCGGCTTCTCGCTTCGCTGGTATCAGAGCATTGCCGGCGATCCGGAATGGGTCAGTGCGCTGTGGGTCACGCTCAAGGTCGGCAGCCTGTCCGCCCTGATCGCCGTCCTGCTCGGCGTTCCCGCTGCCTTTGCGCTGGTGCGCCACGTTATTCCAGCGAAGGCGCTCCTGAATGCGCTCATCCTCTGTGCGCTGGTAACCCCGCCGATCGTCACCGCGCTCTCGACCTATCTGTTCTTCGTCCCGCTCGGACTCGTGAATACTGTCGTCGGCCTCGCCTGCGCGCACGCGGTGAGTGGCATGCCTTTCGTGGTCATCAATACCTCTGCGAGCCTGCGCAGCGCCGACGTCAATCTCGAGCGTGCCGCAGTGATCCACGGCGCGCACCCGCTATGGGCGGTGCTGCGCATCACCCTGCCGATCATCTCACCAGGCATCGTGATTGGCGCGATTTTCGCGTTCGTGCATTCCGCGCATGAATTGCTGGTCGCAACCTTCGTGCTCGGCGGGGTCGGCAAGCCGGTGGCGGTGAAAATCTGGTCGGGCGTACAGGCGACATCCGATCCCACCATCGCGGCCGCTTCTGCCATCCTCATCGGGCTTGCTATATTCACATTCGCAAGCGCGGCTGCGACGCAATCGCTGGCGAAGCGGCGTACGGCATAGGGGCATGCGATGATCGACCGATGCAAGGACACCGAGGTCGAGGAAACCTGCGCGCGCCTGCGCCGGCTGTTGGCGGAGACCCGCGGCCTGGGCCGGCGTGAATTCATCAAGGCACTCGGCCAGGCAATGGCCGGGTCCGCACTGATCTCTCTGTTTCCACGCGTCGTGCCGGAGGCCGCGGCAGCGGAGCTTCCGGTCACCGCCTTCGTATTCGGCGGCGTGTGGAAGAAATCGGCCATGGCAGCGTTTGGCGAGCCATTCACCAAGAAAACCGGCATCCCCGTCGTCTACCAGGACCCCTACACGTTCGCGAAGCTGCGCGCCATGCACGAGGCCAAGGCCATGCAGGTCGACGTGGTTTCGGTCCAGGGCGGGGAAATGTTCCAGGCCAAGCGCATGAACATGCTCATGCCGCTCGATTTCAGCGTCATCGACCGATCCGTGCTGGCCGAGCGGCAGCTCCGCCACGGCAATGCCATCGGCGCGCATACGCTGTCTCACGTCATCTGCTACAATAAAAAGAAATGGCCGGGAGAAAATCACCCGAAATCCTGGGCAGACTTCTGGGACATACAAAAATTTCCCGGCCGCCGCGTGCTGCGGCGCGAGGAAGTCTGGGTGACGGAAGCCGCGCTCAAGGCCGACGGCGTGAAAGACAGTGAATTCTATCCGATCGACGTCGCCCGCGTGTTCCGCAGCCTCGACCGCATCAAACCGCACGTGAAGGCGTGGTACTACGACAACTCGCAGGCCCAGCAGCTGATGGAGCAGGAGGAAGTCGATCTCATCGCCATGATGAACGGGCGGGCGACCGAGTCCATCCTCAACGCCAAGGCGCCGTTCGAGATCGTCTGGAACGAAGCGATCTGCGAGGGCGGCGTCCAGGGCTGGATCGTACCGGCGGGATGCCCCAACCCGAAAGGCGCGATGCAGTTTCTCGACATCGTCGGGCGCGCGGAATACCAGGCGGTGTTTGCCCGCCTGATGTATTACGCGCCGCAGAATCCCAAGGCTCTGGATCTGCTCGAGCCCGCCATCGCCAAGCTCATGCCGACTTACCCCGAGAACGAGCGACTCGCGCACATCATCAATTTCGAGTGGTGGGCGGACAATCTGCCGATGATGCAACGACGCTTTCAGCAATGGCTGCAATCCTGAGAAGGCGCGCGGACGATGGACGCCATGCGTGCGCTGCTCGATCCCAAGGCCGTCGCGGTCGTGGGCGCCTCTCAGCGCCGCGGCCGCGGCACCAATGTCATCGCCAACCTGCGGGACTGCGGCTTTGCCGGTGAGGTGTTCGCGGTCAACCCGCGCTACCAGGACGTGCTGGGCTACCCGTGCGTTCCCCGCGTCAGCGACCTCCCCGCTTCGGTTGACTGCCTCGTGGTTGCTGTCGCCGCCGACGCGGCCTGCGACGTTCTCGAGGAGGCCCACGCGCGGGGTATCGCCGCGGCCATCGTGCTCGCAGCCGGCTTCGGGGAAGGTGGACACGGGCACGCCCGCGCCGCCCGGCTCCAGTCGCTGGCGGACCGCGGCATGCGCATTTGCGGGCCGAACTGCTTCGGCCTCGTCGGCGTGAAATCCGGGTTCGCGGCCTACAGCGGCCCCCTCTCCCGGCCTCTGCGTCCCGGCCCGGTCGCCATCGTGTCGCAAAGCGGCGGCCTCGGCGCGAACGTGTTCGCGCCGTTGATGACCGACCGCGAGCTGGGTTTCGGCCATTTCGTGTCGTGCGGCAACCAGATCGGGACGACGGTCGAAGACTACATCGAGTATTTCACCGACGCCCCCGACATCACGGTGATTGCGGCCGTCATCGAGCAGCTCAAGAACCCGCGCAAACTGATCCGCGTCGCTGCCAAAGCCAATGCGCGGCGCAAGTCGCTACTCCTGTTTCAGGCCGGCCGCTCCTCCGCCGGTCGGATCATGGTGCAGTCCCACACCGGCGCGCTCGCCGGCGATGCCGAGATCCTCGCGGCATTCCTGCGCCGCTGCGGCATCATCCAGGTCGAGCGCTACGACGAATTCGTGGAGACCGTCGAGCTGTTCGCCGTTGCACCGCGCGACGAAACGGCCGGCGGCGAGCTCGTGGTGATCTCCGGCAGCGGCGGCGGCGCCGCCATCGCGGCCGACGCGCTGCACGACGCCGGCGCCGCGCTCGCGTCCCTTCATGCGTCGACCAAGGAGCGCATCGCGGCGGTGCTGCCGGAGTTCGGCAGCATCACCAATCCCATCGACGGGACGGGCGCCATTTACGACGATCCGGCGCTGCTGCCGAAGATCGTCGATGCGATCCTCGCCGATCCCGCCCGTCCGGTCATCGCCGCGAGCGTCGCCGCGAAGCCGGCCGGCAACGAAACGATGCGGCGCTTTGCCCGGACATTCGCCGACGCCGCGCGCGCGTCCGGCCGCACCGTTGTCGCCTATCAGTACAGCCCGCTCGGCGGGCCGCTCGATTCCGAGATCATCAAGACGCTCCACGGCGCCCAGGTCCCGCTATTGCTGGGGATCTCGAATGCCATGGGTGCGCTGAAACACCTGCCGCTGCGGCGCGCATACTGGGCACGGGCGGCAAAGGCCGATGCTCCCGGAGAAATCCGGAGCGATGCGGATGCCGGCGGCGACGCGCCGCAATGGGATTTTCTGACCGCACGGCAGGCCCTGGTCGCGAGCGGCGTGCCGGTGGTCGACGCGGTCCTTGCGCGTTCCGACGACGAAGCCGTTGCCGCGCTGCACCGGTTCGGCACCGCCGTCGCCGTCAAGGCCGAGGCTCCGGGCCTTGTCCATAAGAGCGACCTCGGCTGTGTCCGGCTCGGCTGCACGGACGAGCGGCAGGTCCGTGACGCCTATGCGGCGGTCGTGCGAAACGCACGCAACGCCGGTTTCGAGGGCGGCGCGCTGATCCAGCCGATGGTCAAGGGAATCGCGGAGGCCTATGCCGGCATCATCGACGATCCGTCGTTCGGTCCGGCGATCTGCTTCGGCCTCGGAGGCATCTTCGTCGAGATCCTTGATGATACGGCGACCGAGATGGCGCCGCTCACCCGCGAGGATGCGCACGACATGATCCATCGGATCAAAGCGGCGCCGCTGCTGGAAGGCGCGCGCGGACGTGAGCACGCGGACGTCGAGGGGCTCACGGCTCTGCTGGTCGCCCTTGGACAATTCGCGATTGCCAACCGTGGACGCTTCCGCGCCCTCGACCTCAACCCCATCATCGTCGGCCAGACCGGTGTGGTCGCGGTCGATATCGCCATCGAACCCATCATGGCCGACGCGCCGGATGTGATCGCCAGCGCCGCCGAATAGCGCTTTGCAGCAACGAAAGGACGAGGGATGAGCGAAGGACCGGGCAAAGGAACGAGCAAAGAGCTGCTCTACACCGTGGAGGAGAGCATTGCGACCATCACGCTCAATCGACCCGAGCGGATGAACGCCCTGACCCCCGCCCTCGAAGCCGAGCTGCATCGCGCGTTCGACCAGGCGGATGCCGACCGCGCCGTCCGCGTCATCATCCTCACCGGCGCCGGCCGCGCGTTCTGCGCCGGCTACGATCAGGGCCAGACCGGAAAATCCGGCACCCGGCATTCCGATCCGAAGGGCAAGTCGCACGCGGAGTTCATCGAATTCTGGCAGCGCAACGACGCTGGCCGGGTCGGGCAATGGACCCACATGTGGCGGCTCGGAAAGCCGATCATTGCGGCGGTCAACGGCTGGGCCATGGGCGGCGGCTTCTGGTATCAGCTCGCCGCCGACATCACGATCGCGTCGGACCAGGCGGTGTTCGCGCAGCCCGAGGTTCGCCACATCTCGAACACGACATTTCTGCTGGGCGCGCTCTGCGGCTGGAAGGCGGCGAACCGCTGGGGACTGACCGGCGATCATTTCGACGCACAGGAGGCCCTCCGTATCGGCATGGTGAACGAGGTCGTCCCGCACGACCAGCTCATGGACGCCACGCGCGCGCTGGCGAAACGCATTGCGCTGGTGCCGGAGCCCTCGGTGCGGCTCAACAAGTCCATTACCATGCTGGGCATGCAGGCCGCCGGTGTCTATTCCGGCCTTCTGCTCGAAGGAGCCCTTGGCGCGCTCGCACACTCGTCGCACAATGAGTTCCGGGAAAAGCTGTTCGAGACGCAGCGCGAGCACGGGCTCAAAGCCTATCTCGACATGCGCGACGGACCGTTCCAGCCCGAGCCCATGGGTCCGCGGTCGGCCAAGGGACGACAAAAGAAGGCTGCACAGTGATGTACGCCTGGCGCGCGCGGCATGCGGGCAATAGAGGATGGGGATAGCCATGTTCGATCCTCGCAATCGCGATGCAAGCGTCGACGAAGCCTGCGCGCGGCTGCGGAGCGTGTTGGTGCAGACCCGCGGTCTCGGGCGGCGCGATTTTCTGTGCATGCTCGCGGAGGCGGCGGCCGGATCGGCGTTGCTGTCCCCCCTGGCCGCGCTCGCGGCGCACACGGCACAGGCCGCGGAGCAGCCCGTCACCTATTTCACCTATGGTGGCGCCTGGAAGCAGGCTATTTCGGCGGCATTTTTCGATCCCTTCACGAAGAAGACCGGCGCCCCGGTGCAGTATCAGGAGCCCTATTCATTCGCGAAGCTGCGCGCCATGCACGAGGCCAAGGCACAGCAGATCGACATCGCCGGACTGAGCGGCATGGATGTCTACATCGCCGCCCGCATCAAGATGATCAGCCCGATCGATTGGAGCCTGGTCGACAAATCGGCGCTCGACCCCCAGCAGCTTCACCATGAGAACGTCATCGGCTGTTCCAGCCAGTCGATGAACATTTGCTACAGCAAGAAGAAATGGCCGAACGGCGAGCACCCGAACTCCTGGGCGGATTTCTGGAATGTGGAGAAATTTCCCGGCCGGCGCGCGTTGCGCCGCGATGCCTTCTGGACCATGGAAGCGGCGGCGAAGGCCGACGGCATCAAGGATGACGCCTTCTATCCCCTCGACGTCGACCGGGTGTTTCGCACCCTTGATCGCATCAAGCCGCACATCAAGGCTTGGTGGTCGGACAACTCGCTGGCGCAGCAACTGATGGAGCAGGACGAGGTCGATCTCATCTATATGACCAACGGCCGCGCCACCCAGTCCATCCTCGACCACAAGGCACCCTACGAGATGATTTGGAACGAGGCGATTTACGCCGGTCATGCCGAGGGCTGGATCGTGCCGGTCGGCTCACCCAATCCCAAGGGCGGGATGAAAGCCCTCGATTTCATCGGCCGCCCCGAATACCAGGCCGTGTTTGCGCGCCTTCTCTACTACGCGCCGCAGAATCCCAAGGCCCTCGATCTCCTCGACGCCGCACTGGCCAAGCTGCTGCCCTCGTATCCCGACAACGAGAAGGTCGCGCACATCGTCGACTACAAGTGGTGGGCCGACAACAATGCCCGGGTCCAGCGGCGCTTCGAACAGTGGCTGCAATCCTGAAGATATCAAAATGAATGTGACCCCTCGCCGGAGGCGGCTGTCGCCGGTCGAAAATGGCGCGGCGTTGTTCTCCTCACGGACGGACGGCGCAACCGCCGCGTACACCCTATCGTTCGCGGGCCACGAATGTTCGTTGCTGCCGTGAGCGAAGCGTCCCAGGCTGTGACAGAAACCCGATACATCGGCCACTCCATCAAGCGGCTTGAAGACCGGCCCTTGCTCACGGGCGCAGGCAACTTCGTCGCTGATCTGCGCTTTGCCGACATGCTGGAGGCGGCCTTCGTACGCAGCCCGCATGCCCACGCCAGGATCCGCGCCATCGACACCAACGCCGCACGGCGGCATCCCGGCGTGCACGCGGTGTTCACGCTTGCCGATCTCATGCCGTTGCTCGCACAGGAGCGGCTTCCGCTCCAGTTTCGCACGGCGCAACTGCCGCCCGACATCACCCCGCTCGTTCTCGCCAAGGACGAAGTCGCCTTTGTCGGCGAGGCGGTGGCGGTGGTGATCGTATCGACGCGTTACCTCGCCGAGGACGCGGCCGCACTGGTCGCGGTCGACTACGAGCCGCTGCCCGCTGTCGCGGACTGCCGGCAGGCGCTGGCGCCGGGATCGCCGCGGGCCCATCGCGCGCGCGACGGCAATCTCCTGACCGCGTTCCGGCAATCCTATGGCGATGTCGAGAGCGCGTTCGCGCGCGCTCCCCGCCGCGCCAGCGTAAACCTCAAGCAACATCGCGGCGGCGCACATTCGATCGAGGGACGCGGCGCGGTTGCCGTCTACGATGTCAACGAGCAACGACTGACCCTGTGGTCGTCGACGCAGCTCGCGCACGAGGTGCGCGCCTTTCTGATGATGCTGCTGCGGCTCGACGAAAATCAGCTGCGCGTGGTTGCGCCCGACGTCGGCGGCGGCTTCGGCGCCAAATTCGTCATGTATCCGGAAGAGGTGACGCTGGCGGCATCGTGCCTACTCCTGCGCCGGCCCATCAAATGGGTCGAAGACCGGCGCGAGCATTTTCTCGCCGCCGTGCAGGAGCGCGATCAATATTGGGACCTCGAGGTCGCCTTCGATGACGACGGGCGGCTCCTCGGCGTGCGCGGGGAGATGATCCACGACGAAGGCGCCTACACGCCCCAGGGCATCAACCTGCCCTACAACGCGTCGACCGCGCTCCCCGGTCCCTACATGCTCCCTGCGTATCAGCTCGACGTGCGCGTGGCCGAGACCAACAAGGTCGCCACCATGCCGGTGCGCGGCGCCGGCTATCCGGAAGGCGCATTTGCGATGGAGCGCCTGCTCGACCGGATCGCGGACGAGCTCGGCCTCGACCGCGCGGAGGTCCGGCGCCGCAATCTCGTGCCGCCGGAGAAGATGCCGTATGTCTCTCCCCTCAAGACCCGGGCCGGCTCGCCGGTCGCGCTCGACAGCGGCGACTTTCTCGGCTGCCAGCGCATGGCGCTCGAGGCCATCGACTATGCCGGCTTTGGCCCGCGCCAGGGCCTCGCACGCGCCGAAGGCCGCTATCTCGGCATCGGGATCGGCAATGGCGTGAAGGGGACAGGCCGAGGCCCGTTCGAATCCGGCATCGTGCGGATCGGCCGTTCCGGCCGCATTTCCGTCTACACCGGCGCCATGCCGATGGGGCAAGGAATCAAGACTGCGCTCGCGCAAATCTGTGCCGAGCAATTCGACGTCGCGCCGGCGAGCGTCGCGGTCGCCGCCGGAGACACCGCCGTCATTCCCTACGGCCAGGGCGGCTTTGCCAGCCGCCAGACCGTCACCGCGGGCTCCGCGGTCCATCTCGCGGCGGTCGCGGTTCGCGACAAGGCGCTCAAGGTCGCCGCCCACTTGCTGGAGGTGAACGTGAGCGACCTCGAATTGCGCAATGGGCGGATCGAGATCGCCGGCGCGCCGGGGAGCGGGCTGACTTTGCGCGAAATCGCCGAAGCGGTGGCCGGTGTTCCCGGCTATTCCATGCCGGGCAAGTTCGAGCCCGGACTTGAGAGCATGCAGAGCTTTCTGCCGAACGCGCTCACCTATGGCGGGGGCTGCCACGCCGTCGAGGTTGACGTGGATATCGAGACCTGCGGCGTGCGCATTCTGCGCTATGTCGTGGTCAACGACAGCGGCCGGCTCATCAATCCGATGATCGTGGAAGGCCAACTCACCGGCGGCGCAGCGCATGCGATCGGCAACGCACTGTTCGAATGGATGGGCTACGACGACGCGGCGCAGCCGATCACCACCACCTTTGCCGATTATGTCATTCCGGGCGCCACCGAAATTCCCAGGATCGAGGTGAAACACGCCGGTTTCCCGTCCCCGCTCAATCCCCTCGGCGTGAAGGGCGTCGGCGAATCCGGCTGCGTGCCGGCCGCCGGCGCGATCATCTCGGCCGTGGAGAACGCGCTCGCACCGTTCGGGGTGCGCATCGCGGAGTACCCGGTCACGCCGGCCCGGCTGTTTGCGCTGCTGTCCGGCTCCGGCAAGAAGCAGTGAGCGACGGGATCAAAATCGCTCGCGCTCGAGCTGGCGCCAGCGCGACATGCGCCGCTCCAGCCACATGACGAGCTCGGTCAGCACCACGCCGACAATCGCAATGACGATGATCGGCACGAACAGCTTCGCGGTGGCGAACACATTGGCGTATTCGACGATCATGCCGCCGAGCCCGCTGATGGCGGTGAAGAACTCCGCGACGATGATGCCGATGATCGCCAGACCGACCGCGAGGCGAATGCCCGCCATGATGAAGGGAACCGCCGCGGGCAGGATGATCTTCCAGAAA
>DASSJW010000279.1:0-7070 GCA_035690995.1 Xanthobacteraceae bacterium | reverse complement strand
CAGCGCGGGTTCAAGTTCGCTGCGCGTCCTTGCCTCCTCTCGAAACACTGTTAGGCTGCGAGCGCGGGCGGCAGCACCAACTTGCTCTGCGAACATTCCTTGGTTTGCGCCAGCCGGGTTGATTAGAAGGCCAAGTCTAATCAATCCAGGAAAGACATCATGCGCCAGTCCGACGAGCTTCGCATGCAGGCCTTCTACAATGCTGGCAAGACCTGTTACGCTACCGCCGGGCCGGGCATAGCTTGCAAAAAGGTCGGGAAGCCGGTCTGTGAGCACGGGACAGACTATCGGCATGTCGGGCGCGAGTGCCTTAACCGCGCGCGCTACGCTGGGCTCGCCGGCAAAGAACACATCTGGAGCGAGCGCGATTAGCTCCTGTGCAAGTGGCCGAAGGCGCGCGGTGTCACCATCAGCATAACGATAGTCAATATCGAAGGTCTGACCCGCGATATATCCGAGGTGGCGCATTCCTGCGCGAAAAGCAGCGATCCGACCGCCTTCGTCTTTCGATGAGAGCAGCGTAAGCACCGCGACTCGCGCTCGCTTACCGGCCGAGTGCGCCCTGAGCGGCGGCCATGCTGCTGCCGCGCCACCGAGCAGCGTGATGAACTCGCGGCGTCCGATGAAAGCTGTCATCTCGTCCCTCCAGTCGGAAGGGTGACAGGCGCAAGGATAGCACAGTCGTATAGGCGTTCCCTAGGCAAAGGGGACCCCGAGGACCCGCCGTGGCCCGCGCGCGCAGCCGGGCCTGCGCCTCGATGATCTGCGAGAACCGGTATGTCAGGTCGTTGCCGGGCGGCCCTTCACCAAATCGGGGAAGGAGGTTGGGTATGAGCGATCCGATTTCTCGATTGCAGCTTGCCCGGCAGGAGATCGACCGGGTGTTTGGTCCGGGCCACGCTGCCGCACACCCGGAACTGGTCGCGGTGGTGATGCAGAGTGCGTCGAGCGATTGCGCCGCTCAACTGCTCGCCTCGCGCCATCGAGCACGTCGCCGAGGCGCTGCTGGGGCGGACAAAGGCGCCACTCGGCGTATTCAGAACGATTCAGACGCCCTTAAGTACCTACCCGCGCGGGCTCGGCTATGGTCCCATCCTGACGACGCAGCGCTTACGGAAGGAGATACGGCCATGTCACCTTGCTGGGCATGTGGTGGAGCGCCACCGTCATGGTTCTTCGTTTGTGAGGAATGCGGCGGGAGAGCCGTGAGCTCAAAGTCTGGACAAGAGGAGATGGAAAGGGTCGAAAGAGATTATTGGCAGGGTGCAGGCGGACAATATAGCAATCCATTTCGTAGCAGACCGCCTGAGCTTGGCTTCATCGCTCCCGCTATCCCAAATCCCGTTCTCTTTTGATGTCAGCCTGCCAGCGAGTTCGCGCGCACGTGGTGTGATATAAAAATCCTGCCCACGTTTTATGGCCGCCCGTTGCCCGGCAAAGCAACGAGCAGCTTAACGCGGCTGTTCGCTGCATGAAGAGAGTTGCGATTAAATCCTCAGCTTCAGAGGCGACTTCGATCTATGAGGCACGAAATCAATCTTGCAGAGGGGAAGAAGCGTAAGCCGGTCTCTCCTCAATCAGCAAGCCTTCCGCCTCGAGAAGAACTTCGAAGTGGGGCCACGGCGTCCATCAACCACTCCACTATCCCAGGATACCTCGAGCTCTGCAGTAAGTTGTCATAGCATTCATGCCCGGGCCACGACGCGCTTTTTTGCTCGTCTAATCCCCGAAGCTCTCATAGGGAACTTGCTGGAGCTCCTGTAGTTGCTGACCGCCGGTGTTGCCGCCACTAGCCGATCGCCTTATATAGTCCAATGCAAGCGCCAGTAGTACTTCTGCGACGCTATCGCATGACGAGGCAACGGCGAGCTGCGCGGAACGGTCGGCCATCTTTCTGTAGTCTGCAGAAGTCGGCATTGGCTGCATCCTTCAAGCGACGATGAAAGCCTCAATTCCTCTCGATCGGGCCGAAACTGCCTTGGCACACATGGGGACATGACTGCGCCCCGCCTTATTCCAAGTTGGGCCAATCGCCCATCAGCGTGCGGATCATAGGAGGACTGTGCCCGGTCCCCCGAGGGAAGTACTTAAGTGGCCCTGAATCGTTCTGATTCCATCGGTGAGCCGCTGGATATTAGAGCCGAGATGGCATTCGTACGCGCTGTATGAGCACGAGCAAGACAAGTCAAATCGGTTCCTTGAGCCCTGCAATCGCTTCTCACCGCCATGGGCCTCCTCGACGTTGCTGTAGCCTTCGGGATTTGGGTAAAGACGAAGGTGTAGCGGTTCTCGTCGTCGGCATTGACACGGGGAATGCGGAGGCACCTCTCTGGATGGTTTCGATTATCGGTCAGGTTCCGATCAGCGCTGAGAAATTGCCTTAGCATGGAGCGGCATTATGATAGAGATATGAATGGATCTGAAACGTTCTGAATTGGAATGCTTTCGGCGTTCCAGCCTAAATCAAACAAGGATATGACGGGCCTGCGTTACCACCGCCGCCATACACACAGGTGATGCATGGAGATTGCGGCCGAGGATCTTACGGACGGCATTGCGAAGGTCGTTCTGCGCGGTCGCTTCGACACGACAGGCGCCGTTCAGGTCGAGCTGCCGTTCAATCGAATTGTAACCGAACAACGAAAGGTCCTCGTTGACCTTTCGGCCGTGAGCTTCCTGACCTCCTATGCCATTCGCGTGCTGCTGATCGGCGCCAAGATCGTCAACAGCAAGAACGGCAAGCTCGTGATCCTGTGCCCGGACGGCAAGGTTGCCAAGGTCCTGAAGACTGCCGGTGTGGACGCATTAATTCCAGTTTATGTCGCTGAGAGTGCCGCAATCGAGGCCCTGAGACTGTGACAGCGATGTCAGGTTCGGATCCAAGACGCCTAGTGCTAGGCAACCACCTTGCCGAGTTGAACCGCCTCGCAGTATGGATCGAGGGGTGGGCGCAGGAGAGCGTATCTCCTGACGTCTCGCTCGCTCTTCAACTGTGTCTCGAAGAGGCAGTCGCCAATATCATCATGTATGGGGCTATCGATGGTGGGCTGGAGATTGCGGTCGAGTTGGAGCGGCGCGGCCAAACGCTGATCGCCCGAATCGAAGATAACGGCCGGCCCTTCGATCCCACACAAAAGCCACCACCGCGGCTCGCGACCACGCTCAAGGATGCGAAAATCGGCAATCTCGGGATCTATCTTGCGCGCAGTTTTGCCAGTCATATGGATTACGAACGTCGACAAGGTCGCAATCGGCTGACCCTGCGGTTCGACGAGCCGCAGGCAGCGTCACCGCAGCCTTAGTGAACCTCGATGCCGGAGGCATTCGTATTCGGACCATTCCGTCTGCTGGTCACTCGGCGCGAGCTCATGGCCCACGGCGTGCCCGTTCCAGTGGGCCAGCGCGCCTTCGAAATATTGCTGCTGCTGGTGAGCCGCCACGGGGAGCTGGTAACGAAGGACGAACTCATGGCAGCGGTCTGGCCAGGTATCGTTGTTGAAGAAAATAACATTCAGGTGCACGTCTCGGCCTTGCGGAAGGTTCTGGCCAAGGCGGGTGATGCCGGGCGCTACTTTGTGACGATACCTGGGCGGGGCTATCGCTTCGTGGCACCCGTGGAATGCGACAGCGCGAACCAACCCAACAGACCGACGACAGCCGTGCCTGGCCAAGCGGCGACGGTGGCAGCTGCGGGAAGTCCGGCGGCTCGCAACAATCTTCCACACCCGTTGACCAGTTTGATCGGACGCGAGGCCGAGGTTGCAGAGATAAAGGCAGCTCTCGCCAGCCATCGCCTCGTGACGCTGACCGGATCGGGAGGCGTCGGCAAGACGCGACTCGTCATCGAGGTGGGTCGAAGTGTCCTCGACCGTTATCCGGACGGCGTGTGGCTTGCAGAGCTCGCTCCGCTCACCGATTCGCAGTTGGTAACCTTCACCATCGGTGCCATATTGGGTGTCAGCCTGAGCAGTGCGGCTACCGCGACGGAGGCCTTGGCCTCGGCACTCCACACCAAGCAGCTCCTGTTGATCATCGATAATTGCGAGCATGTCATCGCGGAAGTCGCCCGCGTCGCAGAGGCACTGATCCAGGCCTGTGCGCATTTATCGATCGTGGCATCGAGCCGGGAGCGGCTGGCGATCGCAGGCGAAAGCGTAATTCGCGTGCCGTCATTGCCAACGCCGCAAGCGAGTGCCGGTCTGACCGCTATGGCCGCGTGCGAATACCCAGCCGTGCGGTTATTCGTCGAGCGGGCGAGCGCCCTTGGGCTGGGATTCGCTCTCACCGACGCCAACGCGGCCACAATCGGCTCGATCTGCACCCGGCTCGATGGAATTCCACTGGCGATCGAATTGGCGGTGCCGCGACTAAGGGTTCTATCTGTTGAACAGCTGGCTCGCGGGCTCGAGGAGCGCTTCCGGCTCTTAACCGGAGGCAACCGCACGGCCTTGCCGCGACAGCAGACACTGCATGCCCTGATCGACTGGAGCTACGCGCTCTTGAACGATCCGGAAAAGCTCTTGCTCGCCCGATTGGCGGTCTTTTCGGGTAGCGCCCTGCTGACGTCAATCACAGCGGTCGTTGTCAGCGTCGAAATCCCGCCGGAGCAGTGTGGGGACCTCCTGTATTCGTTGGCTGAGAAGTCCTTGGTGCATGTCGATCCAATGGCCGGAGAGACCCGCTACCGCCTGCTCGAATCAACGCGGTATTATGCAGCCGAAAAGCTTGGCGCTGCACCGGAGATACGGCGGCGGCACGCCGCCCACTTCCTCGCCCGGTTCGCAGAGGCGACGGCAGAGTGGGAAACGACCCCGACGCAGCGATGGATCGTACAATATGAAGCCGACCTCGACAATTTGCGCGGTGCATTGGAATGGGCTTTCGGGAAGGACGGCGATGTTAACATCGCGCTCGATCTCGTGGGCCGCAGCCACGTTATATGGGCCGAACTCGGGCTGATGCTGGAGCACCGGCGCTGGGTCAACGAAGCGCTCGCCAAGATCCGCAAGGAGACACCTGCGGAAGTGACGGCCCGGCTGTTATCTTGGCAGGCGGGCGATGTTCGGGAGCTCGATGATCCTACCGATTATGACGATGCTATGCGTGCAGCTGCCCTTTATCGAGAGGTCGGCGACGGCTTTCAGGAGGGTCGCGTGCTGTTGCGCGCGGGCACGGCGCGGCTATCGCCGGACAGTGTGGTGGAGGGCGAAAATTTGCTGCGTAAAGCGCAAGCGCTTGTTCGCCCGTTCGGCCCTACGAAGACGTTGGCGCGATGCCTAAGCGCCCAGGCCTCCGCTCGCCTGTTCGCCGGCGATATAGGCAAGGCGCGGATGCTGCACGATGAGGCAATTCGCATCTGCCGCGATCTTGGCGAAAGCTTGGAAGATTATCGCGGGTTATGAGGTGAGCAGCTTTGACCAAGCTGCCGATTTCGCGGAGTGAGGGCGGCGCTGCGAGCGAGTCGGGCCAGCAGCGCGCGATCCGACGGATAAAATGGGTGATAGCCGCCCGACATTCCCACAACCGAACGCTTCACTTAAGCCCAAACCGGCAAGTCAGATTTGGTATTGCTCTGCTTGCCGTGCGGCGAGTTCTAGCCAACTAGGAACATTCCACACCGCTCAATCAGCGCGCGCCATCCAGCTCATTTTAGAACTTTTCAGGCATAATTCAGGCCTCGTTAAGGACGTCAGACGCCAACGAGGTCAAAGTTTGCGGCATCGCGGGCGCACTCGGCGTCAAGGCCCGCGCACCGGCGGGAGAAGCGGAGAACGACCATGGAGATGCTGATCATCCTTTTGGCTTTAACAACGATCGCCGTGCCGGCTTTGACCGAGTTTGCAGTAAGATTTTCTCAGGCGCCCGACCGGTGAGAGCATCATATTCACTGACATTTGGATCAGATGGTTCGATTCAGTCCACACCATCGCTCCCGGAACGTTGCCGAGCGTTAGGTTGCCTCATCGCGGGGCCTTCGCCGGGCGATCTACTGCATTCGAGCAGTGATGCGGCGCCAACGAGAGGAGCACACCATGAGCGAGCGGGCTGCAGAGAACAGGAAGAGCGGGGCTGCGGACATCGTGGGGGTGGTGTTCTATTCGGTCCTGGCTCTTCTGCTCACGCTAGCATGGATGTACGTTCCTGCCTGAAGGGGTGACATCCGTATGCGCGGGCTAGAGGCGCCGATCGGCTTGCGAAGGAAGCGCAAGAGGCATCATACTTTGTGCGACCGTGAGCCCGTGGGTCGGCGACCCCAACAGACAAACTAAACAAATGGGAGTAGATTTTCAAGCATGGGCCTCGCATGCACCGTCGCGCCGCCCTTTCGCCAATCCGAGGCGGGTATGACGGACTCAACGACGCCCGGCCCCCGCATCCTGGTCGTCGATGACAACGACGACAACCGCTATACGCTCACGCTCTACCTCGAGCTCGAGGGTTATTCCGATATTCAGGTCGCCGAGGATGGAGAGCAGGCGATCGGCCGGCTCGACAAGGAAAGTTTCGACGTCGTCCTGCTCGACGTGATGATGCCGAAGGTCGACGGCTATCAGGTGCTGAGCTGGCTGAAGGATCAGCGCCGCTTGCACAACCTGCCCGTCATCATGATCTCGGCGCTCAACGAGATGACCAGCGTCGTGCGCTGCATCGAGCTCGGTGCCGTCGATTACCTGCTCAAGCCTTTCAACCAGGTGCTGCTGAAGGCGCGGCTCGGCGCCAGCCTGGAAAAGAAGCGGCTGCGCGACCAAGTGAACGCTCATCTGTTCCGGCTCGAGGAGGAGCTGGAGGCGGCCCGCGATCTGCAGATGAGCATGCTGCCGCAGGTGTTTCCCCAGCCGGCGCGGCACTGTCCGGTGGACGTATGGGGGCTCGTCCATCCCGCGCGGGAAGTCGGTGGCGACCTCTACGACTTCTTTACCACCGCGGATGGATCGCTCTGTTTCTTTGTCGGTGACGTCTCGGGCAAAGGGATGCCCGCGGCGCTGTTCATGGCGCGGACGAAAAGCCTCATGCGCGTGGCCACCGAGCTGATGCGCGAACGGGAGGGAGCCGCCGCTTCACCAGCGGAC
>DASSJW010000278.1:0-5288 GCA_035690995.1 Xanthobacteraceae bacterium | reverse complement strand
AGCGGCTTGAGCGGGGTATTGGTTCGCTCGACGATCCAGGCCGTGGTCCATCCGATGGCCAGCGCCACCACGGCGCTGCCGGCGGCGAACACAAGCGAGTTGGCGCTGGTGATGAGGAACCGGCGGCTTCCCAGCACCGATTCGAAGTTGACCAAGCTCCATTCGCCGCCGCGCTGCGCGTCCGCGACACTCGCCTTGAGCAGAAACACGAATGGCGGCAGCACCAGCGCGGCGAGCACGACGATCAAGACCGCCGCAAGCAGAAGCGTCTGATAAGAGGCGAGCCGGGACCACAGCGTCGCGAGCATGGGATCGCGCGGTAATCCCGCCTGATCCCTATCGGCTGATCGGCTTTGGTGCGCAACCTCAGCTGAAGACGTCACTCAGCTCGCTCGCATCTGTAAGCGCTGGACGCGCCTGGTCGAAGCGGATCGCGCCCGGTTTACCGAAACAGATCATCGTAGACCTTCTTCCATGCCACGATGTTGTCCTCGGTCTGCTCCGGCGTGAAGAAATGCGTGCGGAACCCGCCTTCGTCGGGCTTGAGCGAGGGGGTCGACGCCGGCACCGCGGGATCCGCCGGCAGATACTCGGCCTCGCGGAAGATGTTCTGCCCTTCGGACGAAGTGATGAAGTCGACGAGCAGCTTTGCCGCATTGGGATGCGGCGCGTTCTTGTGGACGGAGATCACCGATAGTGTGCCGGTCACCGGCTCCATCTTGATCCAGTCGACCGGCGCACCTTTCTTGGCGCTGATCACGGTATGATGATTGAAGATCTGCAGCGCCAGCAGATATTCCCCGGCGATGACCTGGTCGAGCACCTCGCGCGCGGCGCTGCCGATATTGGCGATTCTCTGCTGGGAGAGTTCTCGCAGATAGCGCATCCCGCTCTCGGTCCCCATCTCGGTCAGCACCGTGCCGATGAAGCCGGGCCCGCCAGAGCTCGTGGGCGACGTGCTCCAGGCGATTTTTCCGCGCCATTTGGGATCGAGCAGCGCCTGGTAGCTGCGCGGCTCGGTTCCTTTGGGAACGAGCGCGGTGTTGAAGCCCGGCGTCAGGAAGAACAGGTTGTTCGCCACCCAATAACCTTCCGGGTCTTTGTACAGCGCCGGATAGGCCTTGGCCGGATCCGGCAGCCATTGCAGCACGTAACCTTCCTTCTTGAGCGGGACGACGGTTGAAGTCCCGTCGAACACATCCGATTGCGGCTTACCCGCCCGGCTTTCATTGATGATCTTGACCGAAAGCTCGGTCGAGTTGGCGCGTGTCGAGCGGACCTTGATGCCGTATTTCTTCTCGAAGGCGGCGCTCACGGGACGCACAAGCTGGCCGATGATCTGGGTCGTGTACCAGACCACCTCGCCTTCCTTCTTGGCAGCGTCGATCAACGCCGGATCTGCGGCCTCGGCAGATCCGGCGACCACGCTCACGGCCGCCGCCAACAATGAGCGCCGCACCCAGCGGGGGTAGCCCATGGCGTTCTCCCGATATCCACGGCTGTCGCCGCTTTATGGTTGGGCGCAACACACGCTCGCGCCAGCACAGCTTAGTCAGCCGCAGCCCTCGGCCATTCGAAGCCGCGATCGTATCGATCGGTCAGAACCTTGATCGCTCAGATCGACGTCCGCGTAAGGCATCGGGTGAAAGCTCATCACCGTCATGGCAGCACCCGTCAGTGGCGCAGAAAGGCCTGCATCGCCTGCTCGACCGCGGGCGTGCGTTCCACATGTGGCAGGTGACCGGCATTGGGAATCATGGTCAGCGTCGATCCCGGAATCGCCCGGTGCAGGGCCTCGGCGTAGGCCGGCGGGATGATGCGGTCGCCGTCACCCCAGATGATCTGGGTCGGTACGTTGATCCGATGCAGCCAGCGCTCCAGGCGCGGATTGAAGAAACGCGGCTGCCAGCCGAAGCGGGCGCTGGCAATGCGGTTGAGAATGGCGAGGTCCTGATATTTGTCGGCACCGGCGCGTTCGGCGGCTTCCGTGCCCAGCTTGGGGTCGGCGTAAGCCAGGCGCGCCTGCTCCTCCGGATCCATCATGAAAATGTCGGCCTTGGGCACGCCCTTGACGTGAATGCCGGCGGCCGAGATCAAGGTCAGGCTGCGCAACCGATGGGTTGAGCGCACGGCCATTTCGAGCGCGATCCAGCCGCCCAGCGATTGGCCGACCACGTGTATGCCGGAGAGCTGGAGCGCCTCGATGGCGTCAAGATAGAGATAGGCGACGTCGGAGACGTCATCGATCCATGCCGGTATCTCGGACGTGCCGAAGCCGGGGTGATCGGGCACAATCACGTCGAAGCGCTCGGCCAGCGCTTCGAGAATGGCGGGCCACTCCGCGAGCCCGTCGGTGCCGTGCAAGTAGAGCAGCGGCACGCCGCTGCCGGCGCGCGCGAAGCCAAGCTTGCAGCCGTTGATGTCGATCGTATGCCTGACAAATGCCATCGTCATTCGCCGTCCCGGTCCGCCAGACGGGAAAGCGTAGGGGAGGTCGGCAAGCGGCTCAAACCTTTTCTCGCACCGCGCCTTGCTCACCGCCGGTTGCGCCAGCGCGCGCGCCGTCCGCAATGGGTCCAAAATCCTCGCCAGGAACTGCGGATCAATCCGTTCCCACTCAAATACTATCCGCCACCGCCGACCCTTCGGACCCGCCGAAGATCGCAACGCGGCGCGTATCGATGCCGATCCATACCGGCGTTCCCCGCGTGAGATCGGCTTGCGGGCGGGCGAGCACCCGCAGCAACGTGCTACCGCCGATATCGACCTCGTATTCCACGCTGCTGCCCTGGAACGCCAGGGCGGCGATCCGACCAGAAATGGCGTTGCGTTCATTCGCGGGTGCCAGCGCGCTGAGGGTGAGGTCTTCCGGCCGCAGCACCACGTGGACTCTCGCGCCCGGCCCCTGCTCCGCGACGAGTGTAAGGCAATGTCCGCCGCCATCGAGCGCAATCCGCACCCGACCCTGGCAGTCGCGCTCCTCGACGCGACCCATCAGCACATTCGCCGCGCCGAGGAATCGCGCGACGAACAGGCTTTTCGGCCGCTCATAGATGTCGGCCGGCGCCCCCTCCTGCACGATGCGGCCCTGGTCCATGACCGCGACCCGGTCGGCGAGGGAGAGCGCCTCGACCTGGTCATGGGTGACAAACAAGGCGGTAATCCCGATCTGCCGAATGAGCGTCGAAAGCTCACGCCGCATGCTGTCGCGCAACCGCGCGTCAAGATTGGACAACGGCTCGTCCAGCAGAAGCAGGCTTGGCCGTCGCACGATCGCACGCGCCAGCGCAACGCGCTGTTGCTGCCCGCCCGAGAGCCGCGTCGCCGGGCGACGCGCCATGGTTTGCAGCCCGACCAGCGCGAGCACGTCGCTGACCCGCTTCTCGATCTCTGCACGCGCCACGCGGGGCCGCTCCACTTCGAGCGGATAGGCGACATTGTCGAACACGTCGAGATGCGGCCAGATCGCGTAGGACTGAAACACCATCCCGATCGAGCGCTCGTGCACGGGAACGAAGCTGTCCGCATCTGAGACCACGCGCCCTCCGATGGCAATCGACCCCTGCTCGGCCCGCTCGAGGCCCGCGACGCACCGCAGGATCGTGGTCTTGCCGCAACCGCTCGGACCAAGCAGCGCGTAGCACTGCGCCTGCGCGATGCAAAAGGTTACCCCGTCGACGGCCCTGACCGCGCCTTCGGCGGTGGGGAAAGACTTGGCGAGGCCCTTCACCGTCAGCATTCGTCATTCCGCAAGCGCGCGGCGCGCCAGCGTTCGGCGCGCGACGAAAATGACCGGCAGCACGACCGCGACGATGATCGACGCGAGTGCGGCAGACAGCGCCGGCTGGCCGGATTGGAACAACTGCCACAGCAGTACCGATAGAACCACGTTGTCCTGGCTGTAGAGCACGAGCGGCATGGTGAACTCGCGCACACCGACGATGAAAAGGAGAATGAATCCGGCGGAAAGCGCCGGCAACATGAGCGGGATCAGCACACGCCGCAGCGTCACCATCCAGCGCGCGCCTGAGGCGGCGGAAGCCTCTTCAAGCTCCTTGTGAATCTGCAAAAAGCCCGCGCGTGCGAGCCGCGTGGTGGTAGCGAAGCGATAGGAATAGGCGATGATCAAAATCCCCACCGACCCATAGAGACCGATCGGCAGCGACAGATAGAGAAGCATCACCCCGAGGCCCGCGATTACGGCCGGAATTCCCACCGACAGCATCGACACGAAGTCCAGCACATGTCGAAACTTGAGCTGCGACCGTGAGATGATCCAGCCGAGCAGCGCGCCGATTGCAGTCACTATCAGGGCGGAAGCGAACGCCACCAGCAACGTATTGCGCAATCCCAGCCAGAACGTGCGATTGGCAAAAAGCTGGCGATAGGCCTCCAGACTGAAATCAGCCGCCGTCGCAGAGAGCGGCAGCGCGTAGCCGAAAAAACTGGTCCATAGCAGCACCGCGGCGGGAAGAACCGCTGCAAGGGCGACATAGAGCGCCGCCAGAGCCAGCGCAGGGATGCGCCAGGCACCGAGCGGGAGACGGCGCTGCCGGTAGCCCTTGCCGGTCATGGTGACGAAACTGTCGGCGCGCTTGATCAGGCGATTGTAGAGGACGAGCAGCAAAACCCCGAGCACGACAAACGGCAGCGAGAGCGCCGCAGCCGCGCCGTAGTTGGGCAGACTCGAGAGCGGGTTGAGCTCGAAATAGATGCGATAGCTGAACACGTTGATCTTCGCCGGCAAACCGATGATCAGCGGCAGCTCGAACTGCTCGGCGGTGATCAGGGTGATCAGGATCAGCGGCGCAAGGACGCCGGGCAGCAGAACCGGGAGCGTGACCCGGCAAAACGTGGTCGAGGCCGACGCGCCAGATGTGCCGCTCGCTTCTTCCAGCGCCGGGTTCATGGTGCGCAACGTGGCGCTGAGCAGCAGAAACACGAACGGCGCCGAGGCCAAAGCCTGACACAGGATCAGCCCGCCCATGCTGAAAATATTGATCGGTCCGGAACCCTCCAAGCCGAGCGCCGC
Source organism: Xanthobacteraceae bacterium (assembly GCA_035690995.1). Lineage (GTDB taxonomy): Bacteria > Pseudomonadota > Alphaproteobacteria > Rhizobiales > Xanthobacteraceae > VAZQ01. The sequence goes on along the minus strand of DASSJW010000278.1, from coordinate 256 downwards.
CCGGAGTGCAAGATTGAGCCAGCCTGCGTTCGGCCCCATCAGAAAGATCCAGGCGATGGCGAGAACCGGCGTGGGCACCAACAACGGAAACAGAATGAGCGCGAACCAGATTTCGCGGGCCGGAAGATCCGTACGCTCGATGAGCCATGCCAGGCCGAAGCCGATGGCGAACACGACCACCACCGTACCCGCAACAAAGACGAAGGTATCGGGCAGGATCCGAGTGTAGATGACGGAGTCGGTGAACAGCGCGCGG
>DASSJW010000277.1:0-8519 GCA_035690995.1 Xanthobacteraceae bacterium | reverse complement strand
ACCGCGCTCGACATTCCGCTCAAGTCAGGCCGGGTGTCGGCCGAAGGCGACCTCGATTTTCGCGGCACCCTCGGCGTGGCCAAGGACGCACCGGTCGGCTTTGCGCAGATCCGCCTGCGCTTCGACGTCGACACCGACGCGCCGCAGGAGAAACTCGACCAGTTGCTCAAGCTCACCGAGCGCTATTGCGTCGTGTACCAGACGATCAAGAGCGGCCCGCCGGTCGAGGTGAAGCTCAACCGCGGGTGATCATGGTCCATGTCGGAGCGCGGAGGGTGGGCAGAGCGAAGCGTGCCCACGCGCTGATCTTAGCGTCCCGCGCCCGCCGCGCGGGCACGGCGCACGTGGCAGTCCAGAGCGTTGCGCGAGCTCGGACTGCGCCATTGCCCACCCTGCCGCTCACGTATGCTCCCGTCTGATGCTGCCCGATCCGCTGTTCTGGTACGGCCTCGTCCTCAAGATGGCGATGACGGCGACGATCGTGGTGGTGGCATCGGTCGCCGTCGAGCGCAGCGGACCGTTCATCGGCGCGCTGATCGCGGCGCTGCCGACCGCCGCGGGTGCGACCTATATCATCCTGGCGCTGGAGCATCCGCCGGCGTTCATTGCCGCGAGCGCGGTCGGCAGCGCCGCAGCGAATGCGGCGGTTGCGATCTTCGCGCTCACTTACGCCGCGCTGGCGCAACGTCAGGGCATCGTGCTCAGCATCACCGGCGCGACGCTGGTATGGTTTGCCGCTGCCGCCGGGCTGCGCCTCGTCGACTGGACCGGGACGAGCGCGCTCGCGCTCAATGCGGTCGTGTTCGCCATCACCATTCCGGCCTCGGCGCGCTATCGCCGCGCCGCGGTGCCGCGCGAGGCGATCAAGCGCACGCGCTATGATATCCCGCTGCGCGCGGCGACAGCCGCGCTGGTGGTCGCCATCGTGACGACGGCGAGTCATCAAATCGGCTCGTTCGCCTCCGGCGTATTCGCCGTGTTTCCGATCGTGATGGGGAGCTTCGTGGTGATCCTGCATCCGCGCGTCGGCGGGCCGGCGGCGGGCGCCGTGCTCGCGCATGCGGAGCCGGCGCTCGTCGGCCTGGGGCTCGGCTTTCTCGGGCTGCATTATCTCGCCGAGCCGGTCGGCGTGTGGTGGGGCTTCGCCGGCGGTCTCGCCATCGCCATGGCATGGAGCGCGATGCTGTTGCTGCTGCGGCGGGCGCGGTTGCGGGTCTAGCCGCGCCAAGGCCGCCCGTGTGACAATCATGCGAGAGATCGAGCGAAAGCAATTCGGTGGGACATGGCGGGAACGGACAGCGGCGGCAATGATCTCCTGCTGGTGACCGGGGCGAGCGGCTTCGTCGGATCGGCCATCGCCATTGCAGCGCGCGCGGCCGGCTACCGCGTGCGCGTGCTGGTGCGGCGCTCAAGTCCGCGAATCAATATTCAACCCGACGACGAGGTGGTCATCGGCGACATCCGTGATCGCGCATCGCTGGTTCCGGCCCTGCGCGGCGTCCGGTTCCTCGCCCATGCTGCCGCCGATTATCGGCTATGGGCGCCGCCCCCGGACGACATCGTCCGCACCAACCTGGAGGGGACGCGGTACGTCATGGAGGCGGCGTTGCGCGCCGGGGTCGAACGCATCGTCTATACCAGCAGCGTCGCCACGCTGGCGTTGCGGGACGATGCACCGGCGGACGAAACCCGTTCGCTCCCGGCAAGCGAGGCCGTCGGCGCCTACAAGAAGAGCAAAGTCCTGGCCGAGCGTCTGGTCGGGGAGATGGTGCAGCACCACCGGCTTCCGGCGGTCATCGTCAATCCGACGGCGCCCATCGGGCCCCGCGACGTGAAGCCGACACCCACCGGCCGCATCATTGTCGAGGGCGCGAGCGGGCGCATGCCGGGTTTCGTGGATACCGGCCTCAATCTCGCGCATGTCGACGACGTGGCCGCCGGCCATCTCGCGGCGCTGCGACGCGGTGCGATCGGCGAGCGCTACATTCTCGGCGGCGAGAACGTGGCGCTCGGCACCATGCTGGCGGACATCGCCAACATGGTCGGACGCCGCCCGCCCACGCTGCGGCTTCCGATTGCCGCGCTCTATCCGGTCGCGTTCGGCGCCGAATTATGGGCGCGCCTGACCGGCAAGGCCCCGTTCGCGACCTTGGACGGGCTGCGCATGGCGCGCCATCATATGTTCTTCAGCGACGCGAAGGCGCGGCGCGAGCTGGGCTATAGCTCGCGGCCCTATCGCGAAGCCATCGCCGATGCGATCGCCTGGTTCAGGCAAGCCGGATATGTGCGTTGATCACACCCGAAACACGCGCTGCGGCGGGATCAGAAATCCGAATATCCCCCGAGCGCGACGTCGGGACGGCGCGCCGCCGCGATCGCCGACGGCGCCATGAGTGCAGCGAGCTCGTCGGCGTAGCGGTAACCAGGCGCATGTCCCACGAAGCGGTCGGACGTCGCGGGGTGCATGTAGATTTCCGTGCATCCTTCGGAAAGCTGTTCCAGCAGAGCGCAAAATCGCGTTTCCGTCATCGCGCCGGACCAGGCCAGCCCGAACACGGCGTCCGCAGTCCGCAAACCCGCACGCCGTGCACGGCGGGCAAGCAGCGCCGCCCACGGCGCGAGAGGATCGAGTGGAGTTCGTCGCGCCGAGGGCTCGATCTTCGCCAGCACGCTTGCCGGTTCGACCGGCACGCGCAGTGCGCGCAGACCGTAACGCCGGCCGATCGCAAGCAGCCGGCCGGCGATGGTCGGATGAAGGTGAAAATGCTTGTGCGCATTGACGTGATCGAGCGCAAGGCCGGTCGCATGGTAGGCCTCGAACTGCGCCTCGATCTCCGCCGTGAGCTGCCGCCGGGCCGAGGGACGCGCGAATATGTCAAACGCGAGATGGATCATGTCGCTGCGGAACCGCCCGGTCGCGTCGACGAGATCGGGCACGCGCTGCGGCGGCAGGACCGGCTGGCCTTCCACCAGCACCAGATGCAGGCCGACGCGCAGCTGCGGCATCAGGCGCGCGCGGGCGACCGCGTCTGCGGCCGCGGGGGCGCCAACCATGAGGCTTGCGGCCGTCAGGACCCCGCGCTGATGCGCGGCTTCGACCGCCTCGTTGACTTCACGTGCTAGCCCAAAATCGTCGGCGGTGACGACGAGGCGCTTCAGAGCGCGGGCTCCCGGCGCTCCCGCAGGAAGCGGAAAAACTCGACCCCCTCGCGCAGCCGGCGCTTCAGGATGTCGGGGCTTCTCACCATTTCCCCGGCGATGGCGGCAATCTTCGGCGCGCGGAAGTAGAAGCGCCGGTAGAACGCGTCGACCGACTGGAAAATCTCGGTGTGGCTCAGATGCGGATAGCTCAAGGCGGCGAGCTGGACGCCGCGGTCGGTCAGCATGTCCGCATTCTCCTGGGCGAACCAGTGGTTCTCCTGCGCCTGCTTGTAGAGGAACGTGCCGGGGTAGGGCGCCGCCAGCGAAACCTGCAGGGTGTGCGGATTGATCTCGATCGCAAAGCGGATCGTTTCCTCGATCGTCTCCTTGGTCTCGCCGGGGAGACCGAGGATGAAGGTGCCGTGGACGACGATGCCGAGCTCGCGACAGTCCTTCGCGAATTGCCTGGCGACGTCGACGCGCATGCCCTTCTTGATGTTGTGGAGGATCTGCTGGTTGCCGGATTCGTAGCCGACCAGCAGCAGCCGCAGGCCGTTGTCCTTCAACACCTTCAACGTCGCCCTTGGCACATTGGCCTTGGCATTGCACGACCAGGTGATCCCGAGCTTGCCGATCTCGCGCGCAAGCGCTTCGACCCGCGGCAGGTTGTCGGTCAGCGTGTCGTCGTCGAAGAAGAATTCCTTCACTTGCGGAAAGGCCTTCTGCGCCCAGGCCAGTTCCTCGATCACGTGTCCGACGCTGCGGGTGCGGTAGCGATGGCCGCCGATCGTCTGCGGCCAAAGGCAGAAGGTGCAACGCGATTTGCAGCCGCGCCCGCTGTAGAATGAGATATAGGGATGCTTCAGGTAACCGATGAAATAGTTTTCGATCACCAGGTCGCGCTTGTAGACCGGCGTGACGAAGGGCAGTGCGTCCATGTTCTCGAGGATCGCCCGATCCTCATTGTGCACGACGGCTCCGTCGGCGTTGCGCCAGGAGAGCCCGGCGATGCGACCGAAGTCGCGGCCCTCCGCCACATCCTTGATGGTGAAGTCGAACTCGTTGCGGGCGACGAAATCGATGGCGCTCGACGCCTTCAGCGTCGCGTCCGGCTCGACCGCGACCTTGGCCCCGATCATGCCGATCTTCAAATCCGGCTTGAGCGCCTTGAGCGCTTCCGCCGTTTTGACATCGGAGGAGAAGGAGGGGGTGGACGTATGCAGCACCACGAGGTCGTGGTTCACGGCATCGGGCGCGATGTCCTGGAATTTCAGCCGGTGGGGCGGCGCATCGATGAGCTTCGAGCCCTCGACGAGCGCGGCGGGTTGCGCCAGCCACGTCGGGTACCAGAACGACTGGATCTCCCGCCGTGCTTGATAGCGTGCACCCGCGCCGCCGTCGAAACCGTCGAACGACGGCGCTTGCAGGAAGAGAGTCTTCATCATGGCGCGTGCGATCCCCGATCAGTAACCCAACTCCCGCCCCCGATCATGCGGTAGCGGTGGCCTTTCCAGCTCACGTCCCGGCCGAGAAAGCTCACGACGAATAGAATGAACGACAATAGGTCACGCGCCGGCACAAGCCAATACGCTTGCGGCGGAAGGGCGTAGGCCTGCTGCACCTGGCGCAGCAGCGCCATGCGGCAGGCGATGGCGGCCATGGCGACGGCGAGCGCCGGCAGGAAAACGCTCGAGCCCGCCCCCAGCAGGGCGGCGATCAGCGCCCACGGCAGTGGGTGGGCGACGCTCGAACCGGCATAACCGACGGGGTCGATGCTCTTGATCGTGCGCGCCCATCTCAACTCGTGCCGCCAGAACTCGTGCGCCGACGTCTGCGTGCACATATGGGCGATGGCGAAGGGCGGGATCGCAATCGTGCACCCCCGCGCTCGCAACGCCTTGCCCATGGCGTAATCGTCCGCGAGGCAATCGACGAAGGCGATGAAGCCGCCGATCTCGCCGAGTGTGCGGCGCCGAAGCGCCAGGGTCGAGCCGAAGCAGGGGCGCGCCAGTCCGACCGCCAGCCCGACCACGACGCTCGGCAGAAAATGCGCGTTGATGGCGAGCGCGGCGAGGCTCGCCCATGGGCCGGTGACGGGAATACCGTAATACAGGCAGGTCACGGCGCCGACGCCGGGCTCTTCGAGCGCGGCGATGACGCGCGAGAGATAGTCGGGGCCGACGCGCATATCGCTGTCGGCGAGGACAACCACGTCGTGACGGATGGACGGCGCCATGTTGACGAGGTTGGAGACCTTGCGATTCAATCCGTGCATCTTGGGTTCGACCACGAGATCGAGCTCGCTCGCCCTGTGGGCTTTCTGCAGGCGCTGGACGACCGCGATGGCGCCGTCGTTCGGATCCTGCACCCCGAACACGACCTGAATGGGGCCGGGGTAATCCTGACCGCAGAACGAGCCGAGGTTGTCGGCCAGTCCCGGCTCGTTTCCGTGCAGCGGCTTCAGCACGGTGACCGCGGGCGAAGAGGCGGCGCGCGGGTGAGCCGGCTTGCGCGCCGAGCGGGCGACCAGAATCGCGGCGGCGACCAGATAGATACAGCCGGCGACGCCGACCAGCGATGCCGTGACCGATAACCAGAACAGGATCATGGTTCCTGCGAACCAGGATTGACCGACTGTCGGCGTTGCCGCGCGGCCAGGGAATAGTTCGGCATCAGGCGTCCCCATTCCAGCATCTGCCAGCCGACAAGGCCCGGCACGCCGAGCACGAGATCGGCCGCCCGTTTGACCAGCGATAGCGCAATCGCCTGTTCGGGCGGAATTCCAAATGCGGCGCACAGCAGCACCAGGCCGCCTTCCTGCGCGCCCAGCGCGCCGGGAATGACAAACGCCGCCCCGCGAATGGCATGCAGGAGACTTTCGATCACCAGTGCCTCGGCGAGGCTGATCGGATTACCTAGGAACGCGAACACGATCAGCACCTCGGCAACGCCGATAATCCAGCCGCACATATGCACCACGGTGCTTGCGACGAGGTCGGACCGGGCCGCGTAGATCGTGGCCAGGCTTTGATAGACGGAATCGATCGTGCCGAGCACGCGCCACTTGCGCGTGCCCGTGACGCGGCTGACGGCGGCGTGAAGGATGCGCTGCCCGCCGCGGCGTTGCGCCAGGTAGAAGCCAGCGAGCAGGAATCCCCCAAGGCTAAGGCCGATCGCGGCGACCCACGCCAGCGTCGCGTCGGCTTCCAGCGCGATGAGCACGAGCAGGCCGACAATCGCGAACGCAAACTGGGTTGCCGCCTGGAGCAGAACATCGACGATGACGCTTGCTGCCGCGAGCGCGCCGGGCACGGCGTAACGCGTCAGCAGCCCCGCGCCGATGAGATCGCCGCCGATTTGCGCCATGGGCAGCAGGACATTGGTGGCCTCCCGGATGAACCTCAGCAGGACGCATGTCCGCAGTTGCGGGCGCGTCTGCGACGGAAAAATCAGCCACCAGCCCGCCCCGGCGACCGCAACCGTGACGCCGCGCACCGCCACGACGAAGAGAATTCCCCACCCGACGCGGGCAACCGCATGGCCCACCGCATCCAGGCCGGACCACGTCATGACAGCGATGACGGCGGCGATCCCGATCAACCAGGCAGCCATACCGGCTTGCTTGACCATCTCCGCTCCGATTCCACCCAAGGTCTCGCCGCGGGCGGCGGCCAGTTGTCCGCACGGACGGGGAGACTGCAACCATCCGACGCCCCCGATCGGTGCCCGCACCGCTGCCGGGCTACCAGGGCGATTTGATGTCGAAGGAGTGGGTCGCTCCAAATCCGATCGTCAACTGATTGGGGGTGCCGCGCTGCTCCACCAGCGGCGAACCGGCCGCGTCGCCGGTGAGCCGCTCGTATTCGAGGAAGGCGTGGGTGGCGAACTGCGGGGTCCAGAAGTAGCGCGCCTGGGTGCCCGCTCCGACCGAGCGCACGCCACCCTTGGCATCGAACAGCGGCAGCCCCGATGCCGCCGACTGGGCGACATTTATGCCGAAATAGGGCGACGTCGCGGCCGTGGTCGCGAGCGTCACCCGCGGTCCTCCGGAAAACGTCCATTGCGTGCCGACCGGGACGACGGCGTCGACGAAAATATCGGAGACGAGCCCATGGTGCCCGTTGAAGCCCTGCCGTACCTCGACGCGCGTGCGCAGCCACGGAACCATCCAGTATTCCGCAAACACGCCAAGCTCGACTGCCCAGGGCACGTCGCCCAGGCCCTGCAAAGCCCCGTCAAACTTCTCCCGCCGCGGCATTCGCAACTGGCCGACGGGTCCGACCTGGAAAACATTATCCCCAAACAGTCCGATGCCGACGCCGTCGCGCGGGCCGCGGAAGGGTTCGGGCGTGCCGAAGCGGCGGACAGCCAGGATCGGGTAGGGCAGCAGGACGTCCCGCTTGGAACCTTGGAAGATGGGTTCGATTCTGCCTTCGCCGCCAATGGTGACGGTCCAGTCAGCCGCGGGCGTGGGAGAAACATAGACGCGCGTGTCGGGCTCGGCCGCGGATGCCACGAGGGGAATCAGCAGCGCGGCCACAAGGCCAGCAATGGCGGCGCGCCGACCCCGCATCTGCCCCCCTCCCTCGCTGCCAGCGAGGGTAATATCAGCCACCAGCGTTCAGTCATCGTTAACATGGCGCGACCGCGCCGCACAACGCCCGCCCCGCCGGCGGACCGCTCGCAACTACTTTTCACTCGGACATGTGGCACGGTTTCAACAGTTATCCCCGGCAGAGCTTCTGCGCCCGATTCGCCGCCATTTTCGAGAGCCGCGCCGTAACGCGATCTGTCCAGAGTTCCAAACTCGGCGATCCGGCAGCCCGCGCGCTGGTTGCAACGCCCGCGCGTGCGACGTGGCGGCGCTTGCCAAGCCAACGTGGTTCCATAAATTCGCGCAACGGCAAGGAACTTGCTTGTCGGGTTCCGAGAGCCAAGAGGAGAACTCGATGAAGCATGCCGCAAATCTGATGTTCGCGCTGGGGATCGTACTGGCGCCGGGCATGGCGCACGCGCAGGATGTGTGGCCTAGCCGCCCCATCACATTCATTGTGCCCTATGGACCCGGCGGGTACACCGACCTGGTCGGCCGGCTGACCGCCCGATACGTCGAGAAGACCTTGGGCAAGCCGGTCGTGGTCGAGAATCGCGTGGGCGCCGGCGGCATTGTGGGGACACAGTACGTCGCGAGCGCGGCACCCGACGGCTACACATTCTGCGTCTGCAGCGTCGGCGCTGTCTCGATCGCGCCGTTTGCCCAAAAGCTCGGATACGATCCAGTGCAGGACCTGGCGCCGGTGGGCATCGTCAGCTCAATCGTGCAGGCGGTCATCGTCAAGAAGGATCTGCCGGTAAAGTCGATGGCCGAGCTTGTCGCT
>DASSJW010000276.1:0-7050 GCA_035690995.1 Xanthobacteraceae bacterium | reverse complement strand
TTGCGCGGCGAGGCGGCGGTTCGCGGTCGTCAGGTCCTGGGTGCGCGCGGCCACCCGCTCCTCGAGCCGCGTATTCGCGCGCTGCAGCTGCTCGTAGAGGATGACGTTGTCGAAGGCGATGGAAAGGCGGCTGCAGAAAATCTCCACCAGCGCGCGGTCGGTGCTGGAGAGATGCCGGGCGGCTTCCAGCACGACTACGACTTCGCGGCCGCTCAGCGTCTTGATGTAGAGCACCGACCGGCGCGGCGAAAACTCGTGATGGCGGCGGGTGAATGCCTCCTCGACCAGATGCCGCAGATCGTGCTCGATGATTTCGGAGACTTCGCTGCCGATGAAGCGGCTGTAGCAGCCCGAGCCGGCGAGCACCGAAAAGGTCTCGTGCGCGTTTTGCGCTTCACGCAGCACCAGGATCCCCGCGCAGTCGACATTGAGCAACGAGGCGATCTGGGTGAGGACACCTTCCGCCAACCGTTGCATCGACTTGAAGTCGAACAGGGCCGATGCCGCCTCGATGATGATCTCGAGGCCGCGTCGGGTCTGCACCATGCGCTCGAGCTGCTGGTGGCTGCGCAACGCGGCGGTCAAAGCCGTGAACAGCTTGTCGGCCGTCAGCTCGGTCTTCGCCTTGTAGTCGTTGATGTCGTAATCGACGATGACGCGCCGCTCCGGCGCCTGGCCCGGTTGGCCGGTGCGAAGGATGATGCGTACCGTCTCGTTCTTGAGCTCCTTGCGGATGAACTCGACCAGGTTTAGTCCGGCGGTGTCGCTTTCCATGATGACGTCGAGCAGGACCACCGCGATGTCCGGATGGTTGCGCATGAGCTCGCGCCCCTCGGCCGCCGAATAGGCCGAAAGGATCTCGAGGCCTTGCCCGTTCAAACGGTAGTCGTGCAGCGCGAAGCGCGTGCCGTCGTGCACGGCCGGCTCGTCGTCGATCACCGCGATCTTCCAGCGCGGACCTTGTTCCGGAGGCTCCTCCCCCGGACCCTCGATCAGGTGGACGATGTCGTCTTCAGCCATGAGCTTTGTCCATGATTGGTGCGGCCTGCGTCGGCGGCGATTCGCCCGGCGCTACGCGCGGCAGAGTGATACGGAATCGCGTGCCCCAGCCCAACCTCGACTCGAAGGTCAGCCGGCCGCCCAGTTGCTGGGTCACGAGATTGAAGATGATGTGCAGGCCGAGGCCGGTGCCGCCTTCGTTCCGGCGGGTGGTGAAGAACGGGTCGAGGGCGCGGCGCTGGATTTCGTCGGTCATCCCCACGCCGTCGTCCGACACGAAGATATCCACGTCGTCGCGCACTTGGCGCGCCTCGACGATGATGCTGCCGGCGCGGCCCTCGGGAAAGGCGTGGACCACGCTGTTGAGAAACAGGTTGGTCAAGACCTGACCATAGGAGCCCGGATAGCTGTCCATGACGATGCCCGGCGGCACGTCGACGGTCAGCGCGATCTGCGATTTCTTCAGCACCGGCCGCAAGCTGGCGACGATCTGGTCGGTCGATTCCCGCAGATCGAACGGGCGCCGCTCGGCGTGGCTGCGATCGACCGCAACCTGCTTGAACGATTGCACGAGCTCGCCGGCGCGCTGGAGATTGGCCACCAGCTGGGTGGCGGCGTCCCGCCCGCCCTCGAGGAATTCCTCCAGCCGGGAACGCCGCAGCGGGCCGGAATGAAACTCCTTTGCGAAATCGTCGCACCGGCGCGCGAAGCTCGACGCCACCGTCAGACTGATGCCGATGGGGTTGTTCACTTCATGCGCCACCCCCGCCACCAGCCCGCCGAGCGCGGCGAGCTTCTCCGCGGCGATCAGGTTTTGCTGCGCCTCGCGCAGATCCTCGAGCGCCTGCTCGGCACGCTCCTTCGACGCCCGCAACTCGTTCTCGGCCTTGCGCTTTGCGATGGCATTCTCGCGAAAGACCGCGACCGCGCGCGCCATTTCGCCGATTTCGTCGCGCGCGTGGGTGCCGTGGATGGGATCGTCGTATTTCTCCGAGACGACGGCGTGCATCGCCGCCATGATCTCCTTGAGCGGCTGAATGATGCTGCGCGCGATCAGAACGCCGATGCCGACGATCAGCGTCAGGAAGATCACCGCGACCAGCGCGACGTTTTGATAGATGTCGGCCAGGGTGTGGTCGAAGCTTCCCTGCGCCTGCAGCTCGCGCAGCGTCATCTGCGCGGAGAGCTTGTTGATCACCGCAATCATGGCGGCCTGGTTGTCGTCGATCGCCGTCTTCAACAGGTTCGTCCGCATCGCGAATTGCTCGGACAACGTCTTCAATCCGTCGCGGAACGCGGCGGCGCGCTGCGCCAGCGCGGTCAGCGCCGTGCGCTGCAGGTTGTTTTCGGCGAGATCGATCATGACCGGGATGGTCTGCTCGACCGTGGCGATGCTTCTTCGGGCTTCGTCGGCGGCGTCCGAAGCGAGCGACAGGTAGAAGGCATTGGCGGCGACGAGGCTGGTAGTGAACGCCTCGCGCGACTTTCCAAGCGAAGGCAAGAGCAAGGCCTCGCGCTTGCCGATGGAGCCCTCGATGATGGCATAAAGTCCCGCCATCTCCTTGGCCGGCTTGATCACGTCGTTCTCGTAGGTATGCGAGATCATGGTCTGGACCGCGCGCACCTCGCCGAAGCCTTGCAGAAACCGTTCGGTGACCGTGCGCAACTCGTCGGCGGAGCCCGAGAGAACCGGATCGGCGGCGCCGCGGTTGCGCAACGTGCTCAGGACCTCGCCGTGCAATCCCAGAATTTCCGTCAGAACCTCCTGGCTGGGCTGATTGATGTAGCGATGGATCAGGTTCTGCAGCCGGCTCGCCTCGCTTTCCAACAGGACCAGCAGCTTGTCGGACTCGCGCACCTTGCGCACATCGTCCCAGGCCCGGCTCAGAACGTTGGCGCCGTTCCAGATCAACGTGGCGAGAATCACGGCGACGGTCGCGTTGAGCGCCGCAATCAGCAGCAGGCGCCACCTGATCGGCAGCACCCGGACAAAGCTCTCGGTTTCCAGATCAAGGCTCCGCCGCGGCCGCGCATTTCGCGCCGCGGTTTGTTCATCCTTGAGGGCGACCAGATCGAAAGTCATTGAACCTGGCGAATACGCTCGATCAATTGGCGCAAGTCCGGATCAGTCACTGTCTTTGCATAAATTGTGCCCATCGCGGTCTCGAACGGCTTGCGGTCGAAGTCCGCGATGATGGTGTTCCCGGCGGCGCGTGCCTGCTGCTGCGAGCGCTCTTCCAGCCCGTTCCACACCTCGCGCATGAACGTGCTCGATTTGCGCGCCGCGTCCCGAAAAATCTCCCGCTCCTCGGTGGAGAGGCTTTCCCACGCGCGCAGCGACATGACAAGTACCTCGGGTCCCATCGTGTGCTCTGTCAAGGTGTAGTAGGGGGCGAGCTTGTAGTGGCCGGTGGTGACATAGGAAGGCCAGTTGTTTTCCGCCCCGTCGATCAACCGGGTCGAGAGCCCGGTCAGCACCTGGCCGTAGGGAAGTTCGACCGGCTCGGCGCCCAGCGCCTTGATCATGTCGAACATCAGCTCGGATTGCTGGACGCGAATGCGCAGGCCTTTCATGTCCGCAAGGCTGCGCACCGGCCTTACGCTGTTGTAGATCGAGCGCGATCCGGAATCGTAGAAGGTCAAACCGACGAAGCCGTGGCGCTCGAAGCTGGCCAGAATTTCGTCTCCGATGGCGTGATCGAGCACCTTGTGGAGATGATCGAACGAGCGAAACAGAAACGGCAACGCCAGCACGTTGGCCGCCGGGATCAGGGAGCCGATCGGGGCCACGTTGGTGCGATTGAGATCGATGGCGCCCACCCGGGTCTGCTCGATGGTGTCTTTCTCCTCGCCGAGCTGACGCGAATGGAACACCCGGATGCGGTGGCGGCCCGCGGTGCGCTCCTCGACGATGCGGGCCATGAACTGCAAAGCAAGCACCGTAGGATAGTCTTCCGCCTGGGTGTCGGCGACGCGGAACTCGCGCGCGCCGGCCGCGCCCAGGGCTGCCATGATCACCGGCACCACGATGGCCACGCAGAAATTCATTCGTAAAATGAATGACATAGCTCAAAATCCATGGGAAGCCCGGGCCTGGCTTCGACAGTATTCGCATCGGCCGAAGCCCGTCAATCGAGGCGGGTTTTGCGGGCGAAGGCGGGCGTCGAGGCCTGGTTGCGGCGACCCCGACGCGTGCACGTCGTCGCAGCCATGCCGGTCACGGGCAGGGAGCGACGCCCGCCGGCAACCGGCTGAGCTCATGCAGCGCACCTCCACATCCGCCGGTCGCGACACCGACGCTCCTGCTCCCATCGGCGCGAGCGCCGGCTGCGTTCAACCGGTCACTTGCAGATGCACGCGTGGCGCGGTCGAGGTGCCAGCGGCGAGCCGCCCGCGCGGTTTGCGATCTTGCATCCGGAAGGTCCGCGACCAAAGCGCGACGGCAGGTTGCCGAGCACTCGCCTTCCGCGCTTTGCCCCATCGTTACGTCGTGTATAGTTATAATTCATAATAAGAAGAGGCGGAGGAAATGGGCGGGGCGTTGTCGGGCAAGACCGTGCTCGTGACGGGGGCGAGCGCCGGCATCGGCCGGGCGTCCGCGATCGCGCTTGCGGAAGCGGGAGCGAAAATCATTGCCACGGGACGCCGCAAGGCGGAGCTCGACACACTGGCGAGCGAATGCGGCGGCGCGGTCACCGAAGCGATCGCCGGCGACCTGAACGACGCGCGGTTCGTCGCCGACCTGGCCAAGCGGTCACGCGATGTGGACATTCTGGTCAACAATGCCGGCATCCTGAAATATGCGCCGGTGATGGACATGACCGACGGCGACGTTGAAGCGATGTTCCGCACCAACGTGCTCGCCGCATTCCGCGTCACGCACGCGGTGGCAAAATCGATGATGGATCGCCGCCGCGGCCACATCATCGTCATGACCTCGATCGCCGCCCGCGAGGTCTATCCATTGGGCGTGATCTACTGCGCGACCAAGCACGCGCTTTCGGCGATCACCCGTGGCCTGCGGGTCGAGTTGCAGAGCTATGGCATCAAGGTGACCGAAATCGCGCCTGGCATGGTCGATACCGCTATCCGCGCCACCAGCGACCATCCGCGCGTGCAGGAGGCGCTGAAGGTCAGGAAATTCGAAGCGCTGACCCCGGGAGAGGTGGCCGACGCGGTCGTGTATGCGGCGGAGAGCGCTCCGAACTGCTGCCCGGATTTCATCGAGCTGCGACCCCAGGGGGCCGCGTAACCTCGCGAATAACGGAGAAACCAGCCATGGCAAAGACGATGGCAAAGCTGCAGCCGCGTGCGAAAAAGACGAGCCCCAAGAAGCGCGCCGCTCCCGCGCGCGCAAAACCAAAAGTGTCGGCACGGCCGAAGCAGAGATTCAACGTCAGCCACTTCCGGCCGGAAGACTTCCGCACCGACGGCCTGAGGAGCTACGCGAAATACCGCGATCTCGGCATGAGCAAGGCCACCAATGGCTTGCTGCAGGCGCATGTCATCCGTCTCATCCCGCCCTGCGACCCCGCGGTCGTCTCCAAGCGCCACTATCACGACGTCGACGTGCAGATGATCTACGTGTTGAAAGGGTGGATCCGGTCGGAATTCGAGGGGCAGGGCGAGGTGACGATGCGCGAGGGCACCGCCTGGCTGCAGCCGCCGCGCATCAAGCACACCGTGCTGGATTATTCCGACGATTGTGAGCTGCTCGAAATCATCCTGCCGGCGGAGTTCGACACCGTGGAGCTGCAATAGCGCATTGCAATTGTTCGGGCTGCCGAGACCGGCTGACCGCCATAAAATCAAACAATGTGGGAGGAATTCATGTCCAGGAAAGAAAAGTATCGGGTCAAGGCGATCACGCGGCGCCGCGTGCTCGAAGCCGGCCTCGCCGGCTCGGCGGTGGTGGCGGCGCCAGCGTTCCTGCGCCAGGCGCTGGCGGAGGGCCCGATCAAGATCGGCATTCCGACGGTGATCACCGGCGGCTACGCCATCCTCGGGAGCCAGGTGCAGCGCACCTGCCGGCTGGTCAAGAAAATGACCGACGCCAAGGGCGGCGTGATCGGGCGTCCGATCGAGTTCCTGTTCCAGGACACCCAAGGCGATCCGGCGATGTGCGTGCGCAAGTCGCAGGAACTGGTCGAGCGCGACAACTGCCGCATCCTCACCGGCGTCATCGTCTCGTCCGAGGCCGCCGCCATGCTGCCGAAGCTGGAAGAGTGGAATGCCGTCTTCCTCTCGCACGGCAACGGCGACGGCCGGCTCACGGCCGAACTGTTCGTGCCGCGATTCTTCCGCGCCAACACGTCGGCGCCGATGGGCGCGCGCACGCTCGCGCTCTATCTCAAGGACGCGCCGGAGAAGAAGTTCATCGCCATCGCCTCCGATGCCGCCTGGGGCCGCTCCAGCAATGCCGCGTTCGAGGAGCAGATCAAGGCGGTCGGCAAGGACCTGGTCGACAAGATCTACGCTCCCGTCGCCAACAAGGACTATTCCACCTACATCACCAAGATCCTGCAGTCCGGCGCACAAGGCTGTTACGTGGCGCTGCAGGGCGACGAGGCGCGCGCCTTCTACTCGCAGGCCGCGCAGTATGGCCTGGCGCAGCGGGTGCAGTTCTTCACCGAGATCGTGGCGCAGGCCGACATCAAGGTGCTCGGCAAGGATTCGCTCGGCCTGGTCGGCTCCTCGCGCTACCCCGTGACCTACGACATCCCGGAGAACCGCGCCTTCCTCTCCGCGTTCCAGGCCGAATACAAGAACGAGATCCCCGACTGGACCGACGGCGAGATGTATCAGGCGTTGATGATCCTGTTCGCCGCCATCGAGAAGGCGCGCTCGGCCGAGCCGATGAAGATCGTCGAGGCGATGGAAGGCCTCGACGTCACCAGCGTCAAGGGCCCCGTGCTGATGCGCAAATGCGACCACCAGGGTGAGAACCAGGGCTTCGTGGTGAAAGTGGTCAAGAGCGACAAATTCGCCGAACCGGTCGGCGAGATCATCAAAACCTACCCGCGCGAAATGACGACGCCGGACTGCCGCAGC
>DASSJW010000275.1:0-3509 GCA_035690995.1 Xanthobacteraceae bacterium | reverse complement strand
CAATCGGGTCATAGCTGAGCGAGGGATAAAGGCCGCGGGTAGCGGCCTGCGATGAGCCACCCATCAACACCGTATGGCCGTCGGGCTCCGAACGTGCGACCAACTCGTTCGCGATGTTGGTGCCACCGCCCGGGCGGTTCTCGATTAGGACTTGCTGGTCCCAGCTTTTCGAGAGCCGCTCGCCGACGATGCGGGCGATCACGTCGGTCGGCCCTCCAGCCGCGAACGGCACGACGATACGAACAGGATGGGTAGGCCAAGCCAGGGCGTTTGCCCGCCTGGCAGCGAAGCCCGACGCAAGCACAGACGCGGCAGCCCGCGCATTGAAGCAACGGCGTGTGATCATCACGATGTATCTCCAGCAGCATTGGACTAGTGGGAAGCATAGCTGGACCGGACGAGGGTGTATCGGTGTTGCGACGATCTCAGCGCACTGAACGCAATCGCATGTCCGCCGGCTCTACGAGCTCGCCGCGGGCGGATCGGGTCACCCACAAGACTGCACTGCCCCGGACCGACGGCGACGAAGGCCCGCCGGCGGCGCGGTAGTCGACTGAAGAATGCCAGCAACTGCGCCCGCCGAAACTGCTTGCGCAGAACCGTCGTTCCCTCTGCATCGACCGCGTGCACCCGGAAAACATTCTTCGCCAAATCTAACCCGACCGTCGTAATCTCGTTCATGAATGGTTTCCTGTTCGCTGGATGGTTCCGATCAACCAGCACTTTGGCACCTAGATGCCGCAAGGGGCCATCCACCCCATCATTCGATCACCTCGTCGGCACGGACGAGCAACGTGGGCGGGATCGTCAAGCCGAGGGTCTTCGCGGTCTTCGCATTGATGACCAGCTCGAACTTGGTCGGCTGTTCCACAGGAAGATCGCCAGGCTTCTCGCCCTTGAAGATTTTGTCGACGAAGCTTGCGAACCGCAAGTAAAGGTCGGGATAGTTCACGCCATAGGCTGCCAATCCCCCGGCCTCGACGAACTCGCGCGCAGGATAGACTGCAGGCAGCCTATTGTGGGCCACCAAGTCAACGATCGCTTGTCGATGCGTTTGGATGAGACCGTCTGCCCCAATGACAAGCGCGTCGACATGCTGCCGGACGGCCAGTTCGAATGCGCGGCCTAGGTCCTCCTGGCTCCGCACATCAAGAAGCTCAGCCTGTAGACCCAGGGAGCGCGCCGCCGTCTTTGTCTCTTCCCATTCGGGTGGGACAGCCGGATTGCTCATATTGTGAAGCAAGGCAATGCGGGAAACATTCGGAATCAGCTCTTTGATGATTTCGACCCGTTTCCCTGTCAGCTCGGTGCTGAAAGTGATCACCCCCGTAATATTGCCCCCCGGGTGTGCGAAGCTCGGCACGATGGCACCCGGGCCACCCATTGTCGCCATGACCACAGGAATCGTTCCGGTCGCGTCTTTTGCCGCTATGGCGGCAGGGGTCCCCCGCGTCACGATCAGGTCGACCTTGAGTCGAACCAATTCGGACGCGAGCTCCGGGAACCGGTCGGCGACATCCGCCGACCGATATTCGATGACCAGATTTCGTCCTTCGACGTAGCCGAGCTCCTGCAGCCCCTTGCGCAGGGCGTTGAGATTAGCGGCGTTCCGTGCTGCCGGTATCGGCTCCAGAATTCCGAGACGATACATCTTCCCCACTTGCTGCGCTCGTGCCGCGATCGGCCACGCCGCCGCGCCGCCGAGCAGGGATATGAACTCGCGTCGTCTCATTCGATCACCTCGTCGGCGCGGGCGAGCAGGGTCGGCGGAATTTCGATCGCGAGCGCCTTGGCCGTTTTCAGATTGATGATCAGCTCGAGCTTGGTCGGAAACTCCACCGGCAGATCGCCAGGCGCCGTGCCGTGCAAGATTTTGGCGACGTAAACGGCGGAACGGCGGAAACAATCGCGGAGATCGACTCCGTAGCTGATCAGGCCGCCGTCCACGACATGCTCGCGATAGCCATAGATGACCGGGAGCCGCGTCGCTGCTGCCAGCTCCGCGATTTTCCGGCGCTCGCTCAGCAGCATCGATGTCTGCAGCACGATGACAGCATCGGGCCGCTGATCGGCGAGCGCTTGAAACGCGCCGGCGAGGTCATTGGGCGTGCGGGCCGGCGCCACGATGACATCGACGCCGAGCGCTCGTCCCGCATCCTGCAGCTCCAGCCACTGCGGCGCGGCCTTCGGGTCATTGGTGTCGCCAAGGACGCCGATCCTGCGGGCACGCGGCACGACCTCGCGCGCAAGCTCCATCTGTTTGGCAGGCAATCCCGCCACGTAAGGCGTGATCCCGGTCACGTTCCCCTGCGGGCGGGCTTCGCTGGCCACCAGACCCAGATGCACCGCGTCGGCAAGTGCCGGCGTGACGATCGGGATCGTCGTCGTGGCATTCTTGGCCGCGACCGCCTGGGCGGTGGCGGGGGCCAGGATGACGTTGGGCTTGAGCCGAACCAACTCCTGCGCAAGCGCCGGCAATCGCTCGGCATAACCGTCAGCGTAACGGTAGACGATATCGAGATCGCGCCCTTCAATGTAACCCTGATCCCGCATCCCTAGCAGAAAGGCATCGACGAAGCCCGAAGAGGCGGCCTGCGCGCCACCGCTCAGCCAGGCAAGGAGCGGACGCCTGGGCGAGACTTGCGCGCGCGCCGCCACCGGCCATGCCGCCGCGGCGGCGAGCCACGCGATGAACGGACGCCGACCGATGCCGACCATGAAGCTTCCTCCATACCCGCGATCGAAGACCCGGGCCTGACCAACCGTGCGGTCGGCCGAGCCTGCCACAATGGCGGCGGCAAGTCCTTGCCGCCAGATTGATCCGTACTTCTAAAATTGCTGTCGCAGTTTTGACTCTGATGCTGCCGCAGATTCGGTGTGCTCCCCTCCCCCTTGTGGTTCTCGGGGAGATAACTGCAGGCTGCTGCAGCTTTTGGAGCAAGGATAGATCACTATTCGGACGTATAACGAGGCAAATTGATGCCCGGGTGTCGTCCGCGTGACCGATATAGGATCCCATTCTTGTATCGTACCTTCTCGATGGTCAGGCCAGGGCTACGTTTAAACCCGCGCAGGTGGTCAAAGAGGTCGGTAGTCAGGTCGCCAGCCAAAATTTTAGCTAGCTTGTCGCACTTCCCGCCCCGCGTGACCGTCGCTTCGTGCCTCCACCAACCGAGTAGATCGTGCGCCGCCCGCACTGCGGCCTTGCTATGGCTTGCATGACGTCCCGGGGGTGCTGATGGCCGCTTTAGAAATTCTTTCATCAGGCCCGTGTAGCGGCTCGATTGGGCCTTGGTTCAGCCTCGGCACACCCAGCCTACAGCACCGAAGTCCGCCGCAAGGCCTTCATCCGCAAGTGGCGGCTTTAAGCACCGCGCCGTCTCCGACAGCTTGGAGGAAGCCGGCGACCGTCTGTTCACCTTCACCCGCCTGCCGCCAAGCCAACGGCGCAGCGCGCGCACGACGAATGCAATTGAGCGACTGCACGAGGAGTTCAAACGAAGGATCAA
>DASSJW010000274.1:0-3025 GCA_035690995.1 Xanthobacteraceae bacterium | reverse complement strand
AGCCAAACGCCAGCTCAGCTGCAAGTCGATCGACCTGGAGTCGGGCGAAATGCAAAGCAGCCGCGGAAAAGCGGTTTCGGAATGCCTCCGGCTGGATGCTAAGGGCAGGGTCATCGATACGCAGCATCGGCTGGTGTCGCGCGAGAATGCCCACACCAAGCGCGAACGCGAGGCAGGCCCCACCACCCGGGCAAAGCGCGATGACTCCGCTGCTCGCGCCAGCTACGAGCGCCCCTACTCCTACCAGGATTGGTCGCGCGATCCCTGGCGCGCGGCGCCGCAGTGGGATTCGCGCTGGGATTATGGCCAGCGGGGTCGCGAGCAACAAAGGGACGGGCGGCGCGCCGACCCCAACTCCTTCTGGAACTACCAACGCTGATCGGTCGAATGACCTCCGCGCACGCCCTGCATACCGAAAAATGATAGCTGCGCACGCGATCGCGGGCGGCGACATCAAACGGAAACAGAGCGCTGGTAGTCATGTGATTCCTGGCCGGTGTCCACTGGTGAGACGGACCAAGAGCGGTGCCGGCCGCCGAGGCATTGGGTTTGTCGGCCGTCTGGCCCGACGCAGGGAGCGGAACAAGCTCACTGGTTTGGCGTTTAGCTGCAGAGAGACTGGGAGATACGGACGTGCAGTTCTTGGACCGCCTTCTGTTGCACTACGGCATTTACCGCCGCTATCCGCTGAGGCCATGGCCCGCGTTCAAGAACGCTTGGCGGATTTCATTTCGCTAGCACCACGACTGGCACAACAACTTCCTTGGACGGGGGCCGATGGGGATGACATTCTCCCGTTGGCGTCTCTGTTTTGCCATTTCCCTGCTGTGCGTCGCCAGCTACCTGATCGGCTCCCGTGCAGCCTTGACGCAAGCCGATTCGCCCTCGACCATGCAAACCGCCATGCCGTCGGACATCGACCCCAAGTCGGGATTTCGCCTGCCCTTGCCGAAACGCGAGGATTTGGATGAAGCCGGCAAAGAGCACTACGACCGGGTGTCGGCTCCGGGTGCATCGATTGCCGGTCTGCAAGGTCCGAGCGGCATCCAGCTCTACAGCCCGAACACCGCCGAGCATGTGCGCGCCCTCAACCGCTACCTGCGCTACCAGGCGGGCTTCAGCCCCCGCGTGCGGGAGATCGCAATTCTCACCACCGCGCGCGAGATGGACAGTCAGTTCGAATGGGTGGCGCACGAGCCCGAGGCATTAAAGGAGGGCGTCGAGCCTGCCGTCATCGACGCCATCAAGCACCGCAGGAGCACCGCGGGTCTGAACGAGACCGACGCCACGGTGATCGAGCTCGGCCGTCAGATCTTCCGCGATCACAAGGTGAAATCGGAAACCTTCGCCAAGGCGAAGGCGCTGTTCGGGCCCACCAAGCTCGTCGAGCTCGTGATGCTGATGGGCAACTACGCCGGCACCGCGGCGCTGCTGACCGCGGTCGACATGCAGCTGCACGCGGGGAAAAAACCGCTGTTGCCGATCCCGTAAGCTGCGGCTGCGCTTCGCTTCGGGAGAGCGAGGCCGGCAACCTCGCCGGCCTCGCGCTTTTTTAGCCCTGGTTCACTTGACCGCAAAAACCCAGATCGCGCCGCCCTGCGGCACCTCGGGATATTGACCGGGGAAGAGCAAGTTCATCCGCGCCTGCATCTTCGCGGGGTCCACGCCCCAGCCCGATTGCACCGCGATGTACTGCTTGCCGTCGACCTGAAACGACACCGGCACCGCCGCAACCCCGGAGCCCGTCGGAAACTCCCACAGGATCTTTCCGGTCTTGGCATCGAACGCCCGGAACATGCGGTCGTTGGTGCCGCCCGCGAACAGGAGCCCGCCGCCGGTGGCAAGCACGGGCCCCCAGTTGAACGACGGCAGGTTGGTCGTCCAGACCTTCTTGCCGGTGTCGAGATCCCAGGCCTGCAGTTCGCCGATGTGGTCGGCGCCCGCGACCATCTTCAGCACGTTCTTCGCCACCCCCATGTAGCGCTCGCCCTGCACATATTTGGGCGGTTCGCCGGCGAGCTCGGTGCAGAGATTGTCGTTGGCGGGGATGTAGAGCATCCGCGTCTGCGGGCTGTAGGCGACCGGCGGCCAATCCTTGCCGCCCCACAAGCTTGGACAGAACTCGGCGGTCTTGTGGGTGCCGGGTTTGCGCGCCTCATCGACATCCGGTCGACCGGTCTTGGGGTCGAGGCTCTTGAAGACATTCTGCCGCACGAAGGGCTGGCCGGTGATGAAGTTGATCTTTCCGTTCGTGCGCTCAAGTTGCCAGAGGTAGCCGTTACGCGCGACGTTGACGAGACCCTTCACGGTTTTCCCATCGCGCTGGTAGTCGACGACAATCGGCGGCGAGACCTCGTCCCAGTCCCAGGAATCGTTGGGATGATACTGGAAATGACCCTTGATCGCCCCGCTGGTGGCATCGAAGGCGACAACCGAGCTGGTGTAGAGATTGTCGCCGAGGCGCTGATCCCCGAACCATGGGCCGCCATTGCCGGTGCCCCAGAAAGTGAGATTGGTGTCGGGGTCGTAGGTGCCCGTGATCCAGATCGAACCGCCGCCGTGCTTGTAGTGCTCGCCGCCCGCCGGCCAGGTCTCGCTGCCGGGCTCGCCGGGCGCGGGGATGGTATAGGTCTTCCAGAGTTGCTTGCCGGTCTCGGCGTCGAATGCCGCGAGAAAGCCGCGCACGCCGACCTCACCGCCCGAGGCGCCGAGCAGCACCTTGCCGTCGATGACGAGCGGCGCAAGCGACATGTAATAGCCCTTCTGGTAGTCGTCGACCTTCGTGCTCCAGACCTCCTTTCCGGTTTTGGCATCGAGCGCGACCAGCACCGCCTCGGCCGCGGCGAAATAGACCTTGTCGCCGTAAAGTCCGACGCCTCGATTGGTCGGATGCAGCGGAACCATGTCCTCCGGGAACGGGCGCTTGTAACGCCACAGTACCTTCCCGGACTTGGCCTCGAGCGCGATCAGCTGATTGCCGGGAGTCGCCACGAACATCACGCCGTTGTTCACGATCGGCGGTGCC
>DASSJW010000273.1:0-5007 GCA_035690995.1 Xanthobacteraceae bacterium | reverse complement strand
CACCACGACCGGACACGTGTGGGACGGCATCCGCGAACTAAACACGCCGCTGCCGCGATGGTGGCTGTGGCTATTTTACGCCACGATTCTTTGGTCCGTGGGCTACTGGATCGTGTATCCGTCCTGGCCGCTCCTATCGTCCTACACGACCGGTGCATTCCACTGGCAGTCGCGCAACGCGGTACTATCCGACCTCGAGGGGCTCAAGGCGCAGCGCGGGCCGCTGGCCGATAAGCTCGCGGCTGCGTCGCTGCAAGAGATTGCCTCCGATCCGCTGCTCAACGATTTCGCGCGCGCGCAGGGGCGCCCAGCCTTTGCCGAGAATTGCGCGCCGTGCCATGGCGCGGGCGGCGGAGGAGGGCGGGGATATCCCAATCTCAACGATGACGAATGGATCTGGGGCGGTTCGCTCGAGGAGATCGCGCAGACAATTCGCCACGGTATTCGCTCCGCCGATGCTGACGCGCGGCAGGGCGCGGCCATGCCGGCCTTCGGTCGTGACGGTATCCTCAAGCGCGCCGATGTCGACAACGTCGCCGATTATGTCCGCTCGCTCGCTGGCCTTCCGGTCGGGGCTAACGCCAATCTTGCAGCCGGTAAGAAGGTGTTCGCCGACAATTGCGCGGTCTGTCACGGCGACGCCGGCAAGGGCAAGCGCGAGCTTGGGGCACCCAATTTGAGCGATGCCATCTGGCTGTACGGCGCGGACAAGGCGGCGATCGCCGAGGGTGTCTGGAACGGGCGAGGTGGCGTGATGCCGGCGTGGGCCGGACGGCTCGACGATGCGACCATCAAGGCGCTTGCGATCTATGTTCACTCATTCGGCGGCGGCGAGAGGTGAGCCATGTGTCCCGGATGTGACATCGCACTAGCGCCGCATCAGGCACGCCCCGCGACACCGCCGCTGCTCGAACTTGTCAAGGCTGCGGCCAGCACGACCTCTTCAACGGAGACATCCCCGCGGCCGGACATACCCGGGCCCGACGACGAAGGACCGCTCTATGTCGCGCGCCGAAAGATCTATCCTCAGCGCGTCAAGGGCACTTATCGCACTATCAAGTGGATCGTCTTGCTCGTCACGCTCGGCATTTATTACGGGCTGCCTTTTGTGCGCTGGGACCGCGGGCCGGACGCGCCTAGTCAAGCCGTGCTGATCGATTTTCCCAATCGCCGCTTTTACTTCTTCTTCATCGAAATCTGGCCCCAGGAAATCTACTATCTCACCGGGCTTCTGATCCTCGCGGCGATGACGCTGTTCCTGATGAACGCGGTCGCCGGCCGCGTATGGTGCGGCTATCTATGTCCGCAGACGGTGTGGACCGATTTGTTCCAAACCATCGAGCGCTGGACCGAGGGGGACCGTCGCGAGCACCTCCTGCGTGACCGGGAGCCATGGACGATCCAGCGACTGGGCCGTAGCGCCGCCAAGCACTTCCTGTGGCTGATGGTGGCATGGTGGACCGGCGGTGCCTGGGTGCTCTACTTCGCCGATGCGCCGACGCTAGTGAAGGAACTGGCGACGTTTGAGGCGCCTGTCGTCGCCTATGTCTGGATCGGCATCCTCACGTTCACGACGTATGCGCTTGCCGGTCACATGCGCGAGCAGGTCTGTCTCTACATGTGCCCGTGGCCGCGCATTCAGGCCGCGCTCACCGACGAGTACGCGCTCAACGTGACCTACCGCTATGACCGCGGCGAGCCGCGCGGCTCGGTGAAGAAGAGCGCGGCCCTGCGGGCACAGGGGAACCCGGCGGGGGACTGCGTCGACTGCTATCAATGCGTCTATGTCTGTCCCACCGGCATCGATATCCGCAATGGGCCAAACCTGGGCTGCATCCAGTGCGGGCTGTGCATCGACGCCTGCGACGCGGTGATGGCGAAGATCGACCGCCCGGCACGGCTCATCGCCTACGATACCGACATCAACATTAGACGCAGGCAAGAAGGCAAGCCCGCACGCTACGAAATCGTGCGGATGCGCACGGTCTTCTATGCAGCCATCATCGCGGTCGTTGCCGCAGTGATGTTGTATACATTGGCCACGCGGCGCAGCGAGGGGATTAGCGTCATCCACGATCGCAACCCCATATTCGTGCGTCTGTCCGATGGGGAACTGCGCAACGGCTTTACTCTGCGCATTCTCAACAAATCGCTCGAGCGGCGCAACTTCGTGCTGACCGTCGATGGTCTCGCCGATATCGATCTCAAGATCGTCGGCGATACCGTAACAACCGGGCCGATGGCGGTGATCACGGTTGGTCCCGATCAGACGTACGAATTGCGTGCGCTGGTGAGCACGTATTCGTCGCTTCCCCCCGCGGCTTCGATCCCCCTCACATTTCGGATCACCGACGCGAAAACCGGAGAGCGGGCGAGTGCGGTGGATCATTTCCGCGGGCCCTGAAAATGAGTGTATCTGCAAGCGATTTACGCAGGGGCGACGGACGCCGCCCGAGGGAAGTGACGGGACGGGTGGTGCTCCTCTGTCTGGTTGCCTTCTTCGTGGCGGTGGCCGCTGTGAACGCTGTCATGATCGCGGCCGCGGTCTCGACTTTCGGCGGGCTCGAAACCCAAAGCTCCTATCAGGCCGGTCTGGCTTTTGCGCAGGAGACCGCGGCGGTTGCCGCGCAAGACGCGCTGCACTGGCGGGTGAAGGCGAAGGTATCGACGCAAACCGGCGCGACGCTGGTCGAGGTGGCGGCGAGCGACGCCGCCGAGCGTCCCCTTGCGGGCTTGCAGGCGACCGCGCGGCTTCTGCATCCGACCGACACGCGTGCGGACCAGCTCGTGGTGCTCACCGAGCAGTCGGCCGGGCAGTTCCAAGGGCGTAGCGCGCCCCTGGTCGGCCAGTGGATGTTGGTCGTCGAGCTTTCGCGCGACGGAGCCCGCCTGTTCCGTTCCAAAAACCGCGTCTTCTTACGTTGAGCCGCTGCCATGTCTGAGCCGCTTGATCTTTCGATCTTCGTGAGGCGCGACGGCGGCTTGTCGCACCTCGATCTTGCGGTCGAAGGTGTTGGTTGCGCGGGCTGCATCCGGAAAATCGAAAGCGGGTTGAAGCGAATCCCCGGCGTCGTGGATGCGCGTGTCAACTTCACCAACCGACGCCTGGCCGTCGACTGGCGCAACGGGGCGCTCGATGCCGCCGACGTGATCAGCGCGCTCGAGCGGATCGGCTACCGCGCCCATCCCTTCGAGCCGGAGCGCGCAGAGACCGACGAGGCGCGTCATGCGCGGTGGCTGATGAAATGCCTCGCGGTTGCCGGCTTCGCGGCCATGAACATCATGCTGCTCTCGGTGTCGGTCTGGTCCGGTGGCGCGGCCGACATGACGGCGGAGACGCGCGATTTCTTTCACTGGCTTTCGGCGCTCATAGCATTGCCGGCTGTGGGTTATGCCGGGCAGCCTTTTTTCCGCAGCGCCTTGCGCGCGATACGCGCGCGGCAGCTCAACATGGACGTTCCGATTTCGCTCGGGGTGCTGCTCGCGCTCGGCATGTCGGTGGCGGAGACCGCCCGCCACGCGGAGCATGCCTATTTCGATTCCGCGGTGATGCTGCTGTTTTTCCTGCTGTGCGGCCGTTATCTCGACCATGCCATGCGGCGCAAGACGCGAGCGGTGGCCGGCAATCTTGCCGCGCTGAAGGCCGAAGTTGCGCATCGTTTCGAGGCCGCGGGTGAAATCGTGCGGGTCCCCCTTGCGGCGCTCAGGCCGGGAGACCGCGTGCTCGTGCGGCCGGGCGAACGGGTACCGGCGGACGGGATCGTGATTTCCGGCACGTCGGAACTCGATGAGGGTTTGATCACCGGCGAGACCGCCCGCAAGAAAATTGGCCCCGGCGGCGCGATCTATGCCGGCAGCATCAATTATGCCGGCGCGTTGACGATGCGCGTGAGCGCCGCCGGCGCGGGCACGCTGATCGACGAGGTGGAGCGCTTGCTGGAAAGGGCGGTGGTGGCTCGCTCCCGCTACCTCCGGCTGGCCGATCGGGCGGCGCAGCTCTACGCACCCATGGTGCACGCCACCGCCGCGCTCACGGGCCTTGGTTGGCTCCTCGCCGGCGCGTCTCTCCATGATGCGATCATTACGGCGATCGCGGTGCTGATTATCACCTGCCCCTGCGCCTTGGCGCTGGCAATCCCGGCAGTTCAGGTGGTGGCGTCCGGCGCTTTGTTCCGCGCCGGCGTCATTCTCAATGCAGGCGATGCCATCGAACGCCTGGCCGAGGTCGATACCGTGGTTTTCGACAAGACCGGCACCTTGACGCTGCCGGAGCCGCGGGTCGCCAATACCGCCGATCTCGACCCGGACCTGCTCGAAAGGGCCGCCCGGCTCGCGCTATCGAGCCGGCACCCGCTGGCCGCCGCGGTGGCTCGCGAGGCCCGTGAGCGTGCCCCCTACGAAGGCGCGGTCGAGGAGCCGGGCCAGGGGGTGCGCGCCATGATCGACGGCGCGGAGGCGCGCCTCGGCAGCCGCACCTTCTGCGGTGTAGTCGCTGCCTCGAGTTCTCCCTCCGAGCTCGAATCTGGCACGTCTGTGATCGTGTTCACGCATGGCAGTCGCAGCGCCGTTCTTGCCGTGCGCCAAACCCTGCGGGCGGATGCGGCACTGGTGATGAAGTCGCTGGTGGAACGCGGTTTCGATTTGCGCATTCTGTCGGGGGATCGGCCGACCGCGGTCGCGCCGGTCGCCGCAAGGCTCGGAATTGTGCAATGGCAGGGCGGGCTCGATCCGGCGCAGAAGATCGCTGCGATCGAGGCGCTGAAACTTGCCGGACATCGCGTGCTCATGGTGGGCGATGGCCTCAATGATGCACCGTCCCTCGCCGCCGCCCATGTCTCGCTGTCGCCGATCGGCGCCGCGCACATTGCCCAGGCCCACGCCGATGCGGTATTTCTCGGCGAGCATCTCGCGCCGGTGCTAGATGCCCTGCGCATCGGCGGGCGGGCTCGACGGCTGATGCAACAGAACCTGTGGCTCGCGGTGCTCTACAACGCGATCGCCGTGCCG
>DASSJW010000272.1:0-3681 GCA_035690995.1 Xanthobacteraceae bacterium | reverse complement strand
CTTTCCCGTCAGCGCGAAGATGGCACCCTGCGGGTCCGTGCATTGGACGACCCAGTTGCCGCCGAACACCTCGATCGGCCCGCTGAGGATCCGGCCGCCGCCGGCCTGCACGCGCTTCGCCGCCACGTCGATGTCGCCGATGTTGAAGTAGTAGAGCCAGTAGGGGATCGGCACCACCGCAGGCTTGGTGAACATGCCGCCGATCGTCTCTCCGCCGACGGAAAACAGTTGGTATGTGCCCACCGCTCCGGCATCGGCGTCCGCTTTCTGCCAGCCAAAGATGTCGGCGTAGAAAGCAAACGCCTTCTCCCAGTCGGCGGCCAGCAGCTCGTGCCAGCCGATGCGGCCCGGTGCGCTCAGCGCCGCCGGTTGCTCCTGGCCGGGTGTCAGCCATTTGAGCAGCGCGATCAATGCCATTTGCGGATCGACGGCGACCGAAACGCGGCTGATATTGGCGATGTCCGTCGGTGGGACGTACACGGTGCCGCCAAGGCGCTTGATGCGGTCGGCGGCGGCGTCCACGTCGTCGACACTGACATATCCGAGCCAGCTCGGCCGCATGCCCAATTTCCTCGCGTCCTCCGACAGATTGGTCAACCCGCTGACCGAGGCCTTCCCGGCGGTAAAAAATGTGTAAGCCATGCCCGGCATCGACGCGTCCTGGGTGCCCCAGCCCACGACGTCGGCGTAAAAGGCCTTGGCGGCCTCCATGTCCGTCGTCATCAACTCGTACCAGACGAAACGGCCATGCGTGTTGACCACGTCTGTCTCTCCCGTTCGACTGCAACGAAGTCGCGGCGCTCGCATGCGAGCAACCCCCGCCGCCAAGTAGCTTACATCGCGTTCGCGCGCGAGCCAGCGGTCGCCGTTGCTGCGATGCGCGGCGCGTTGTCGGGAACTCCATGGTGTTCCGCCGAATCGACGCGATGATGTTGTTCATATCTTGTTCATGAAGCATGTCGTTCCATGACGTCGATCGTTCCGTGAATTCGGAACTCGACGCATCGACACGCGTTCTTGCAAGCGGCTCGGCCTTGCAAGCTGCTTATGCAAGGCCTACCCTGCCGCTTCGGGCGACCTCGAACATTTGCTGGAAGGCATGGAGGACTCAACTATGCCACTGACGAAGCAGGCTTCGAAGCGAAAGCGCCGGAAGGAAGTCGTACCGGCGTTGGGAGTCGTTGGCGTGTCTTTGTCGCTGGCGGGTGGCGCATCGGCGGCGGGAACCGCCGGGCCGGTCTCGGACCTGCCGACAAAGGACACCGCAACGGGTCCCGGATTCACGCTCAGCGAAGAGGAGATCTCCGACGTCAGTCTGGGGACGTTCTACGTCTTCGACAAGGAAAACGCCGGTACCCCGAAACTCGGTGAACAATTTGCCCGCGCATGCGGCGGCTGCCGAGGTTGCGGCCGCGGTTGTAGAGGCTGCCGAGGCTGCGGCCGAGGTTGCGGAGGCTGCGGCGGGTGCGGAGGCTGCGGCGGCTGCGGCTGCTGCTTGTCCTGGGGAGTTTGCCGCATCTGCTAGACTCGGGCGCGTTCCGATTGCGTTGGCAGACGCAAGGCGTCATGACCGGGCTTGACCAGGTTCGACCGAGCGAGCGCGTTGGATTTTGCTCCAGCGCGCGAGTTGGACGACGGCGCCGTCGCCAGTGGAGAATGCGTGCCTTGCAATGACGATCCAGACTGGTCGCGGTAAGCCTAGAGGCGCGCGTGCCGGCCTCGGGACAGGCGATCGCGGGAACCGCTCGACGCAGCGTGACAGCAAAGACGTTCCGCAGTTCGCGCCGAATTTCACCGTCTACGTGCTGCCGCCCGATGTGGTGTGCCTCTATTCCGAGGACCGGAAGTTCTTTCTTCACGGCGCGCTCTATTGTGCGCTCGCGTCCGCGCTCGGCGCCGGCAAGAGCGTTGCGCAGCTCGTTCGCGAGCTGGGGAAGGATTTTCCCGCAGATAAGATCCGCGAAGCCCTGAAGCGGCTCGCCGACCGCCGCTTCGTCGTCCCGGCACCGCGCTCGTCGGCGAATCATGCGGACGCCTACTGGGCGAGCCTCGGCCTGCTGCCGGACGATGCGAAGCGAAACCTCCAGAAATGTCGTGTGTGCATTCAATCGATCGACGTGAAGGGCGCGAAGGAGCTTAGCGCTGCCTTGAAGGCGCTGGGCGTGCGCATCGTGAAGGGTCCTGCCGACCTGACCGTCACGCTGGTGAGCGATTATCTCGAACCGCGGCTCGCCGAATTGAACCGGCAGCATTTGTCGGATCGCTCACGCTGGCTGCTCGTCCAGCCCTCGGGCATTTTTCCCCTGGTGGGGCCGGTGTTCAGCCCGGGCGACGATCAACGCAAGAGCGCGTGCTGGAGCTGTCTCGCCGAGCGCATGACCCGCAACCGCGAGGTCAAGGCATTCCTCGACCGCAAGCAAGCCCGTCGCGTCGCAGCCTCACCGCTCGCGCACGGCGTGTTCGAACAGAGCGCCATCCAGCTCGCGGCCGTCGAAATCGCGAAAGCGATCGCCACCGACTTTCGCACCGATTTGCGCGACCATCTCATCAGCCTCGACCTGTTGGGCTCGACCATCGTGAGGCATTACGTGGCGGCCCGCCCGCAATGTCCGGTCTGCGGCCGCAAGGAGTTGCGGAATCCTCGCCGCGCGCCGGTGCCGGTCGAGGTTGGCGCCGGCGGCAAGCTGGTGATGACGAGCGGGGGATACCGCGCGGTTTCGCCGGGGGCCACGGTGGCACGGTTTCGCAAGCACGTGAGCCCGCTCACCGGCGTGGTCTCGCGGCTTGAGCGGATCGATGCCGACCTGCCCATGAACACCAACTACCTTGCCACGCATAATTTTTCCGCGCGCCCCGAGACGGTGGACGAGCTCAAGGCAGGGCTCAATGGCGGCAGCTTCGGCAAAGGCAGCTCTGCCGAACAGGGCGAAGCCAGCGCGCTCATGGAAGCGATCGAGCGCTATTCCGGAATTTTTCAAGGCGACGAGATCCGCGTGATGCGCCGGTTCACGGATTTTCCGCCGGGCGACGCCATTCTTCCGAACGACGTGTTGCTGCACAGCGACGCGCAGGTCCGGCGGGAGCTGGCGCAGGCGAACGGCCCGGACGAGGCGACGCCGGTGCCTACTGCATTCGATCCATCGGCCAAGATCGACTGGTCCCCGGTCTGGTCTCTGCGCGACCAGCGGTTCAAATATCTTCCGACCAGCCTGTTGTATTTCTTCTACCGCGGCCCCACGGGCTACCAGGTCCATGCGGATTCCAACGGCTGCGCGGCCGGCAACACGCTCGAGGAGGCCATCGTCCAGGGTTTCCTCGAGCTGGTGGAACGGGATGCCTACGCCATCTGGTGGTACAATCGATTGCAGCGGGCGGAGGTGGACCTCGGCCAGTTCGACGATCCCTACATCCGCGATCTGCAAACCCAGTTTGCCGCAACCGGACGCCGCCTTTGGTTGCTCGACGTCACCAGCGATGTCGGGATTCCGAGCTTTGTGACGATCGCGCACTGGATGCAGAACTCGCAGGAATTCATCGAGTTCGGTTCCGGCGCGCACTTCGATGCGCGCATCGCTGCCCTGCGCGCGATGACCGAGCTCAGTCAATTTCTGTCCATCGGTCTCATGGGAGCGCGGAACGCGGCGAGATCGAGCCCGGTACCGAACGATCATGGCCCCAGTC
>DASSJW010000271.1:0-4465 GCA_035690995.1 Xanthobacteraceae bacterium | reverse complement strand
CTCGCTCACCCAATGACGGAGGCTGTCGAGGATGAGACGCCGGACAATGGGTTCATTGGCGTTGAGCGTGTTGCCGCAGCCGGTGAAGTTGGCGTAGCGCGACCGGTCGGCGGCGAGCATGTAATACGTTTCGTTGGAAAGCCCGCGGAAGCTGATGGTCGGGCCGTTCTCGTCGCCCTCCCCGGTGTGGTTGTAGACCACGTCGAGGATGATCTCGATGCCGGCGCGGTGAAGCGCTTTGACCATGTCTCGAAATTCGTCCACCACGCCCAGCGGGTCCGGACGAGAACTGTAACCGTCGTGGGGAGCGAAAAACGAAATGGGTTGATAGCCCCAATAGTTCCCGAGACCCGGCGGGCCATCCTGCTCGTCGAAGGCGAACACAGGCAGGAGCTCGACGGCAGTCACGCCGAGGTCGCGCAGATAAGGGATCTTGTCAATCAAACCGGCATAGGTGCCCCGCTTGCCCGGCGTGACTCCCGAGCTCGGATGCCGGGTAAAGCCGCCCACGTGCATCTCGTAGAGCAAAGTCTTCGCGAAGGGACGGCCGATCGGCGCGTCACCCTCCCAGTCGTAGCTGGCGGGATCGACAACGACGCTCCTGAAAGCCGTCGCGACGTTGTCGCCCGGCCTTCGTGACACGTCACCGGTCCGCGCCGCCGGGCGAGCGATGCACTTCCCGTAAGGATCGAGCAGCACCTTGCTCGGGTCGAAACGCAGCCCGCTTTCCGGATCGAACGGCCCCGAAACGCGGTAGGCATAGACCTGGCCGGCCGCAACACCCGGAATGAAGGTGTGCCAGTAGTGGTAGGTTCGGTTGATTCGCGGATCGAGATCGATCACCCGCGAAGGCAACGGCGCATCCGCGCTGTCGAACAACAACAACTGAGCCGCTGTGCTGTGTTTGGCGAACAAGCTGAAGTTCGCGCCCCGACGGTCGAGCGTCGCGCCGAGCGGAAAGCTCCGCCCGGCATGCTGTTGAGAATGGCTGGCCATGGCGCGTTTAGTCTTTGAACTTCAAATTCGCTTAATCTGCATTCCGACGCAACAGAAGACCTGCTAAGATTTATATAAGTCCATGTGGCGCCGGCGAAGTCCATGTGGCACCGGCGAACGCGCGGCGCCTACCTGAGAGTCACTCTCGGAGGAGGATATGGACTTGACCGTTACGGATCTCCGATCAATCAGTGCGTACGGCCCCGCGCGAAGCAGCGTGAGCGGCCATCCCCTGGAGCCTGATGAGCTGCAGCGGATGCAGCGTTATTGGAACGCGACGTTGTATCTGTCGGCGGGAATGATCTACCTGCGGGACAACCCGCTGCTGCGCGAGCCTCTCAAGCCTGAGCACGTCAAGCGACGGCTGCTGGGGCATTGGGGCTCCGATCCCGGGATGAGCCTCGTCTATATCCATCTCAACCGGCTGATCAAGAAATATGACCTCGACGTCATCTTTCTTGCGGGTCCTGGACACGGCGCGCCGGCGCTGATCTCGAATGTCTATCTGGAAGGTTCCTACTCGGAGATTTACAACGAGATTTCCGAAGACGCCGACGGCATGAGCCGCCTGTTCAAGCAATTCTCCTTCCCCGGCGGGATCGGCAGCCATTGCACGCCGGAGACGCCCGGTTCGATTCATGAAGGCGGAGAGCTCGGCTATTCGGTGTCGCACGCCTATGGCGCAGCCTTCGATAACCCGGATCTCATCGTCACCGTCATGGTCGGCGACGGCGAAGCAGAGACCGGGCCGCTCGCGACGGCGTGGCATTCGAACAAGTTTCTCAATCCGGCGCGCGACGGTGCCGTGCTGCCGGTGCTGCATCTCAACGGTTACAAGATCGCAAATCCGACGATTCTTTCCCGCATCTCGCACGAGGAGCTGGAGTCGCTGTTCTTCGGTTACGGTTACGACCCCTATTTTGTCGAGGGTTCCGATCCGGAAACGATGCATCAGGCCATGGCCGCCACATTGGACCATTGTGTCCAGGAGATTCGGCGCATCCAGCAGGACGCGCGCGCAAATGCCTCCGGACCGAGGCGACCCCGCTGGCCGATGATCATTCTGCGCAGCCCGAAGGGCTGGACCGGTCCAAGAGAGGTGGACGGACACAAAGTCGAAGGGTTCTGGCGCGCGCACCAGGTGCCGCTGGCCGAGATGCACGAGAAGCCCGCGCATTTGAAGCAGCTCGAGGAATGGCTGCGCGGCTACCGCCCGGAGGAGCTGTTCGACGAAAACGGCCGGTTGGTGCCGGAGCTTCGGACCCTCGCTCCGGAAGGGGCGCGCCGCATGGGCGCGAACCCGCACGCCAACGGCGGGCTGCTGCGCAAGGCATTATCGTTGCCCGACTTCCGCACGTATGCGGTCGAAACCCGAGAGCCGGGCCGGGTCGAAGTGAGCCCGACACAGGTGCTCGGCCAGTTCCTGCGCGATGTCGCCCGCAGCAATCCACACAATTTCCGCGTCTTCAGCCCTGATGAAAACGCCTCCAATCGGCTGACCGCGATCTATGAGGCCACCAAAAAGACCTGGCTCGCCGAATATCTGCCCGAGGACGCCGACGGCGGCGAGCTCGCGCCGGATGGCCGGGTCATGGAGATGCTCAGCGAGCACACGCTCGAGGGTTGGCTCGAGGGGTACGTGCTGACCGGCAGGCACGGCTTTTTCTCGACCTATGAAGCGTTCGTGCACGTCATCGACTCGATGTTCAACCAGCATGCCAAATGGCTCGAGAAGTGCACCGAGCTGTCCTGGCGCGCGGATATCGCCTCGCTCAATCTGCTGATTACGTCCACCGTGTGGCGGCAGGATCATAACGGTTTCACCCATCAGGATCCCGGCTTCCTGGATGTCGTCGCGAACAAGAGCCCGGCGGTGACCCGCATCTACCTGCCGCCGGACGCGAACTGCCTCCTATCGGTGGCGGATCACTGCCTGCGGAGCCGCAACTACGTCAATGTGATCGTGGCGGACAAGCAGCCACACCTGTCCTATCTCGACATGGACGAGGCGGCGAAGCACTGCGCCAAGGGCGCGGGCATCTGGCGCTGGGCGAGCAGCGACCAGGATCGCGAGCCCGACGTCGTGATGGCGAGTTGCGGCGACATCGCGACAATGGAAGCCCTGGCAGCCACCGCGATGCTGCGGGAACATTTTCCCGAGCTGAAGGTGCGGTTCCTCAACATCGTCGACCTGTTCCGGCTGGTGCCGGACACCGAGCACCCGCATGGTTTCTCAGACCGTGAATTCGATGCGCTGTTCACGCCCGACAAACCCGTCATCTTCAACTTCCATGCCTATCCCTGGCTTATCCATCGCCTGACCTACCGTCGGACCAACCACGACAACATCCACGTCCGCGGCTACAAGGAGAAGGGCAACATCAACACGCCGATGGAATTGGCTATACAGAACCAGGTCGACCGCTTCACGCTCGCGATCGACGTGATCGACCGGGTTGCCTTCCTCAGGTCGCGCGGATCGCATGCGCGCGAGGCGCTGTTGGACAAGCAACTCGACTGCCGGCACTACGCCCACTCGGAGGGGATCGATCCCCCCGAGATCGTCAATTGGAAATGGCCGCTCTGATTGATTACCGTGCCGGCCGCCGTGCCCCGGGATCGTGTTCTTGTCCGCGGACACGAGGATCGTTGGCAACCGCGCGCCGCGATGCAATCAATCGCCTGCCGGGAGCGAGGCCCTGGACGATAAGCTTCTCTTACGGGCGGGCGCTCCACGATCGGGCGCGGGAGGCGTGGCCCGGCTCATCACCCGCGCACGAGCGATTGCATCACAAATCCTCGCGGCTTTACGAGAGGGACTCATGGATGAGATGACCAAGGCATCCGCCGTGCCGCATCGCCTGGGGCGATACGGATATGACGGCCCCCGCTTTTCCGGGGAGGCCGATGCGCTGTTCGAGCGGCATCTGCGGTTCGACAGCGTGGTCGATCCCGCCGCGGCCGGCGCCCGCGACAAGTTCGAAGCCGCGGCCCATGCTGTGCGTGACATTCTCACGCAACGCTGGCTCCAGACCCAGCAGACCTACGATCGGGAAAATCCGAAGTGGGTCTACTACCTCTCGATGGAATTCCTGATCGGCCGTTCGCTGACGAACAACGTCACCAACCTGATGCTCCATTCCGTCATCGGCGATGCCGTGCGCGCGGCGGGGCTCGACTGGCTCGGCCTGGTGGAGCAGGAGCCTGACGCCGGCCTCGGCAACGGCGGCCTTGGACGGCTCGCCGCCTGTTTCCTCGATTCGATGGCCACCATGCAGCTTCCGGCAATGGGGTACGGGCTGCGCTATGAATACGGCATGTTCCGGCAGACCATCGAGAACGGTTGGCAATGTGAACATCCGGACAATTGGTTGCGTCGCCAGGATCCATGGGAGGTGGCCCGTCCCGGCGAGGCTGTAGAGATCAAGCTCGGGTGCTCCATCGGGATCTCCGGCGGGAGCCTGCAGCT
>DASSJW010000270.1:0-2449 GCA_035690995.1 Xanthobacteraceae bacterium | reverse complement strand
GCGGCCAGGCCGGCTGTGGCCTTCGTTCCGGTCTCGCCCGGGCCCGGAAGGTGCGGGATTTCGATGGCGGCGAGGCGAATTTCGCGCCCGTCCTCGAGGGTGAAGCTGCGGCCGTCGGCAATGGCACGAACCTTTCCGCTCCCGGCGGGCGCGAAACGGCAGGAACTTGATGCGGGGTTTTGCGCTTCCGCACGCGCCATCGGCAACAAGAGGACGCCGGCCATGCAGGAAACCCCGCAAAACCGTGCAAGAGCGCCCTGCCGACACCCGCCCATACGTCAGCGAAACGGCCGAATAGGGCGGTACTGCGGCGATGCGGGCACCTGAGCGCGCTTTCTCGCGAGGGGTTGCTCTGGTATGCAGGACCTCCAAGGGCTCGGCACCCGAACCTCCAGGGGGCTTGGCACCTGATTCATCCCGACGGGAGCGAACACGGTGAGGGTTGGTCATTCCACGCGCGCGCCGCTGGCGCGGTGCATGGCTCGCGTGGGATTCGTTTTTGCAGGCGGGGCGCTGCTCGCTGCGTTGCTGCACATCAGTCTGGTCGCGTCAGCCGGAGTGGCCGCTCAGGGCCTAGCAAAGAAAAGCGACATCGTTCGGGTCACCAACGACCAGATGCATCAGCTCGGCATCGTCAAGGTCGAGCTCTATCCCTTTCGCGTCCAGAAATTAGCCATCGGCCAGATCGCCTATAACGAGGACACCAGCACGGCCGTCCTGACGCCGTTCCCTGGTCGGGTAACTCGGCTGATCGCCAAGATCGGCGACAACGTCAATCGCGGAGATCCACTTTTCGAGATCGATAGCCCGGAGGTTGTGCAGCCGCAGAACGATTTTATCGCGGCATTCAGCGCCATGAACAAAGCGCGCTCGCAGCTCGATCTCGCGCGGATCGTGGAAAAGCGGTTGAAGGATCTGTACGAAGGCAAAGCCGCCGCGCTCAAGGAATATCAGCAGGCGCAAGGCCAGCTGGTCGGCGCCCAGAACGACATGCGCTCGGCCGAAATGTCGCTCGAAGCAGCGCGCGCACGGCTGCGCATCGTCGGCTTCACCGATGCGGAGGTCGCCGCCCTGAAGGAGAAAGGTACGGTGCGGCGCGCGACCCCGATACCCGCGCCGATCGACGGCACCGTCATCGCCCGCAAGGTCGGCCCGGGCCAATATGTGCGCAACGACACCGGCGAGGCGCTCTACGTTATCGCCGATCTCTCCACCATGTGGCTCAAGGCGCAGGTGCCTGAAAAGGAAATTTCCTCCATCCGCGTGGGCCAGGACGTGGAGGTCAAGGTCAGCGCGCTGCCGGATCGTGTGCTCAGGGCCCGCGTCACCGCGATCAACGCCGCGACCGACGCGACCACCCGCCGCGTGATCGTGCGCTCCGAGATCCCCAATCCCGAGGGCGCGCTCAAATCCGAGATGTTCGCCAGCTTCAAGATCGCGACCGGCGACGATGAGCCTTCGCCCTCTGTGCCGGTGCAGGCCGTGATCCGCGAGGGCGACCACGCCGTCGTCTGGGTGGAGGAGGAGCCGATGCTGTTCCGGCGGCGCAAGGTGACGCTCGGGATAGAGCAGGAGGGCCGCATGCAGATCCGCGAGGGACTCAAGGCCGGAGAACTCGTCGCGGGCCGCGGCGCAATCTTCGTCGACAATGAATGGCGGCAATGAGCCGGGATTCGCGCAGTTGTCGCCACGTCGTTAGCGGTTCGTCTTCGCGCGCCGCTCGGCCGTGCTAAGCCGGTGAATGCATGTTGCCCGGCCTGATCTCGTTCTGCCTGTCACGCCGCCCGCTGGTGCTGGTCAGCTTCGCCGCATTCCTTGCGGTGGGCTATGCCGCGTTTACCGCGCTGAACATCGAGGCCTACCCGGATCCGGCGCCGCCCATCATCGAAATCATCGCCCAGTACCCGGGGCAGTCGCCCGAGGAGATGGAACGTTACGTCACGATCCCGCTTGAAATAGCCGTCTCCAGCACGCCGGGGCTGAGGTTCATCCGCTCCAACACGGTTTATGCGCTGAGCTTCATCCGGATCCAGTTCGAATACGGCCGCGACTACCACTTTGTCCGGCAGCAGGTGATCAACCGGCTCAAGGACGCCGTTCTTCCCCCCGGGGTGCAGCCGGTGATCTCGCCTGCCGGCGGCATCAGCGAAATCTTCCGATACCAGCTCAAGGGCCCCCCCGAAATCGATGTCATGCATCTCAAGACGCTGCAGGACTGGGTGGTTGAGCGCAGGCTGCGCATCGTTCCGGGCGTGGCCGACGTGCTGGTCCTGGGCGGCCGGACCAAGGAATTTCAGGCCGAAATCGATCTCAATCGCATGATCGCCCATGGCCTGACGCTGC
Organism: Xanthobacteraceae bacterium; assembly: GCA_035690995.1. Classification (GTDB taxonomy): domain Bacteria; phylum Pseudomonadota; class Alphaproteobacteria; order Rhizobiales; family Xanthobacteraceae; genus VAZQ01. Next base: position 106 of record DASSJW010000270.1, on the reverse strand, counting down.
CGCAGATCATCAGCGCGATGTCGGCGGGCAATTCCAACGTGGGCGGCCGCACGATCGCCATCGGCGAGCAGTCGGTCACCGTGCGCGGGATCGGTGTCGTCGGGAC
>DASSJW010000269.1:0-3106 GCA_035690995.1 Xanthobacteraceae bacterium | reverse complement strand
TATCTGCCCGCCCATGCATCCGCAGGAGGACAGGATCGCGATGTGCCTGATCGACCTCGCGTCCAGGGCGGGCGTCGACCGCTTCGTCCTGTACTCGGTGCTGCACCCGCTGCTCGCCGACGTGCCGCATCATGCGCGCAAGTTGGAAGCGGAGCGTTATCTGGTCGACTCCGGGCAGGTCTATACGATCCTGCAGCCCGGCCGATACATGCAGCACTTGGCCGCGATCTGGAAGACAGTCCTGACGACGGGCGTGCACAGCATGCCGTTCGGGACCAAGGCGCGGTTCAGCGTCGTCGATCTCACGGACCTGGCCGACGCCACGGCCACTGTCCTGACCTCGCCAGGTCATGAGGGCGCGACCTATCAACTCGCCGGGCCGGAGGCGCTGAGCCAGGACGACATGGCTCGCATTCTTACGCAGGTGCTCGGCCGGCCGATCCGCGCCGTCGGGAAACCGCTCGACGAATTTCGCCGCGAGGCTGCCGCGGCGGGAATGCCGGCCGAGCGGGTCGAAACCATGTGTCTGATGAATGCGCATTACGATGCGCACGGCCTGATCGGAAATCCCAACGTGCTTCGTTGGATTCTCGGCCGTGAGCCGACCCGATTCGCCGATTTCGTGAAGCGCGAATTGCCGACCGGGTGAGCCCGCGCCGCTTGCCGGAACCTGGTCGTGCGGCTGAATGCCGCCCGACGGTCCGCGAGGCCGTTCCAGCTTCGGGCGAATGCGTCGGGGTCGCACATTTGCGCTGGTACATGCACACTATATCCGCATGGTGACGACACTTTGATCGCTCCAAATGCCGGCAAATAGGCAACCACGGCTTGGCATCACGTCGCCCATGGCATTAATGATCTGGACATTCGTGCGTCAGGGTGCGGACGCCGCGATCCAAGGAGTTTTCAAGATGCCGCAGTCGCCGAGGGCCATGATGAAATCATGCCGCCGCTCCCCCAATCACACCGGCACCACGAGCGGCCGGCATATGCTGGCCGGCCTCGCCCTGCTCGCTGCCTTCGCACCCGGCGCCGCGTCGGCGCAGGCGACGGATTGGCCGACCAAGCCCGTGACCGTGGTGGTGCCGTTTGCAGCCGGCGGAAATACCGACATCATGGCCCGGATTGCGAGCCAGAAGCTTGCCGAGGTGTTCAAGCAAGGCTTCGTCGTCGAAAATCGCGTCGGTGCGGGCGGCGCGATTGCGGCGACCTATGCGGCGCAAGCGGCGCCCGACGGCTATACCCTGTTCTTCGCGGCGGCGCCGCAGATTGCGGTTCTGCCGAACGTGCAGAAGGTCAACTATGACCCACACAAGGATTTCACCCCGGTCAGCATCTTCGGGACCGGGCCGTTCATTCTGGCCATCAGCAGCGCAATTCCAGCCAAGACGATTCCCGAGTTTGTCGAATACGCCAAGAACCGCAAACTCAACTACGGGTCCGGCGGGACCGGATCCGTCAGTCATCTGTCCGGCGCACTGTTCGTGGCGCGCGCGGGACTGGATGCCGTGCACATTCCGTTTCGCGGCGGCGCTCCGGCGATGACGGCGCTGCTCGGTGGCCAGGTCGAGATGTATTTCGGCAATGCCGCCGACATCATTCCTTTCGTGGAAAGCGGCAAGGCCCGCATCATCGGCGTTGCCGCCGACAAGCGGATGAAACAACTGCCTGACGTTCCCACGGTGAGCGAGACCTATCCCAACTTCTCGCTGTCGTCGTGGAACGGCTTCCTTGTTCCCGCCAAAACACCCCGACCGATCGTGGACAAGCTGGCCAAGGAAGTCATCGCCGCGACCAAGGATCCCGGGGTGATCGAGCAACTCACCAAGCTCGGCATCGAGCCCAACGGCACGACGCCGGAGGAAACCGCGGATCAGATCGCGCGCGAGCAGGCGCAGTTCGATATTGCGATCAAGGCTGCCAACCTAAAGGAGCAGTGATGTCGCCCGGGCGAAAGGATCGCATGAGCCGCATGAACCGGCGCGCGTTCATAACGCTGCTCGGCGGAACGGCCATTGCCTGTCCACGCGCCGTGCTGGCGCAGTCATATCCTTCGCGCCCGATCACCATGATCGTGCCGTTTCCGGCCGGGGGCGGCGCCGACGTTCTGGTTCGCATCCTGACGCGGCACATGGCGGACGATCTCGGGCAGGTCATCGTCGTGCAAAATCAGCCTGGCGCCGGCGGAGCGATCGCCTTCGGCCAGCTCGCCCGCGCCGCGCCGGACGGCTACACGCTGGCATGGACGTCGGCCGGATTCGCGGTGATGGCGGTCACCTTGTCCAATCTGAGCTTCGATCCGCAAAAGGACTTCGTGCACATCTGCAACGTTGCCGAGAATCCATTCGTTCTCGTCGTCAATCCGCAAGTCACCGCAAAGAGCGTGCAGGACCTGATCGAGTTCGCGAAGGCCCATCCCGGCACGATGAACTTCGCCCATAACGGCACGGCCACCCTGACGCATCTCGTTGTCGAGCTGCTGAAATTGCAAACCGGGGTGTCGGTTGCCCAGGTCGCTTATCGTGGCGACAATTTCTCGGTCAGCGACGTCATCGCCGGCCACGTGCAGGCGATGTTCTCGAACAGCCCGGTCGCGCTGCCGCATGTGGCGGCCGGGCGGCTGCACGCCCTGGCGGTTACCTCGCCCAAGCGCTCGCCGGCCGCGCCTGAGCTGCCCACGATGATCGAGGCAGGGGTGCCCGGCTTCCAGGCGGTGGTGTGGCAAGGCTTCAGCGCGCCAGCCGGCACGCCGCAACCGATTGTCGATCGCCTCAACGCCGCGGCACGCCAAGCGCTGCAGGCGGCGGACGTGATGGGGCGGTTCAAGGAGCTGGGCGCGCAGCCCGTCGGCAGCACGCCGGAGGATTTCGACGCGCTGATCCGGCGCGAACTCACGGTATGGGCCGACGTCGTGCGTCGCTCCGGCGTCAAACCCAACTAATTTAGCGCGCAAAACACGTTTGTTTTTGGTCAGGAGCTAAGCCAAGATCGCGAAGCTGGTCAGTCGCCGTTTCAAGGTCAGCGTCACACAGGCAGCATGAAGATGATGAGTCTTCGCCGGACGTGGATTTGTTGTCTTGCCCTGAGCATTTTGCCGCTCGACATC
>DASSJW010000268.1:0-3688 GCA_035690995.1 Xanthobacteraceae bacterium | reverse complement strand
ACGGCTGCGCTCGATCTGGCGGTCGCCGCCAGCTCGTTGCCCAACGCCGTGACCGACGGGATGTTCGCCGACCTTCGCAGGCATTGGTCCGATGAGGAGATCGTCGAGATCGTGGCGACGATCGCGATGGCCGGCTTTCTGGCCCGCTGGAACACGACCTTGGCAACGCCGCTCGAGCCGGAACCGCTTGCGACCGGCCGCCGATACCTCGCGCCGCTGGGATGGTCACCCGGCGCGCACGAGTGCCCCGAACCCGCGGCGCTTTGACGGAGGAACAACATGATCCGGACGCCGGTTTGCGACCTGCTGGATATCGAACACCCGATTGCGCTCGGAGGCATGGGATCGATCTATTCGCCCGACCTGGTGGCCGCCGTGTCGAGCGCGGGCGGGCTTGGAGCCATGGGCTGCCACTACATGCGCCCGGACCAGATTCGAACCGGGACGGCGGCGGTCCGGGAGCGGACCAACAAGGCATTCGCGCTGAATTTCCTTCTCTTCGACCTCGATGAGGACGGCTTTGCCGCCGCTCTTGCGTTGCGTCCGCCGGCGATCGCGTTCGCCTGGCCGCGGCCCGAGCAGGACGTGAAAGCGTTCATTGCCCGCGCCCATGCGGCGGGCTGCAAGGTCACCTTCATGGCCGGCGGCGTGCCCGAGGCGGTGCGCGCGGCGGAAGGCGGAGCCGACGTCATCGTCGCCCAGGGCACCGAGGGCGGGGGACATGTCGGCTGGCAAGCCAGCATGGCGTTGGTTCCCATGGTCGTGGACGCGGTCGCGCCGGTTCCCGTTCTGGCGGCGGGCGGCATCGCCGACGGGCGCGGTCTCGCCGCGGCGCTTTCGCTCGGCGCCGACGGCGTGCTGCTGGGCACGCGTTTCCTCGCCAGCCGGGAATCGCCCCTCCATCCCAATTTCAAGCAGGCGATCCTGGACAGTGACGGCCACGATACGCTGCTGTCCGAGATTCCCGACATCGCAGCCGGGATCGTCTGGCCCGGCGCGATGTCGCGGTCGCGCCGCAACGGCTTCATCGAACGATGGGCCGGACGCGAATGGGCGCTGCGCAAGCAGCGCGCCGAGGCGCTTGCCGGCGTGCAGGCGGCACGCAAGAGCGGAGACACCGCGGAAGCCGTCCTCTCGATGGGGCAGGATGCCGGGTTGATCCATGACATTCTGCCCGCCGCCGAGATCGTGCGGCGCATTGCGGAAGAAGCCGAGCGCGTCTTGACGGAGCGGCTTCCGCGATTGGTCACGCACTAAAGGGGCGTTGGGCGAAAGCAGGCCGTCGTCCATCCGTCGCTCTCGGATGGCGGACGATCCGTGCCGTCGCGCGAGGCCGCGGCCGTACTGGTGCCGCATGCCGCGGCGGCCTATCATTACAATGGATGCGTCTTTGCAATTTCTTGATGGTGACGCGGCAGTCGCCGTCGCCGGCAGCAGGTTTACCACCTTCCCCGCCAATCCAACGCCCCCGATTGTCCGCAAACCCGTAGTTTGCAGGTGGCAGATGTCGTTGCGAATCTCAGTATTTCTTTGGCTGATGAGACTGCATCGTCGCCCCTACGACATTTCGTATCGGGACAAAGCCATCAGGATTTTTCCCGGAGTGTTCAGTCCGAGATATGACTGGTCCGCAAAATTCGCCGTGGACTGCCTTCCCGCCCTCGCAGGCAAGAGCTTTCTCGAGGTGGGCGCAGGCTGCGGAATTGTCTCGGTCTTCGCGGCTGAAGGCGGAGCCAGACTCGTCGTCTCCGTGGACATATCTCCCGATTCCGCCAGAAACATCGCCTTCAATTTCGACGCTCGCCGGCTATCGAATGCGTATGTCATTCAAGGTGACCTGTTCGCGGCGATTTCGCACAAGTTTGATTTCATTTTCTTCAACGCCCCCTATTACGGAGAGCGGCCGAAGGATTGGCTGGAGAGAGCCGTGACTGATGAGAATTATGAAACCCTGAAACGATTCCTCGCAGATGTGAAACGGTGTCTTGCGGTCGGTGGCGTTGTCATGCTCGGCTTTTATAAAGCGCGTGAACCGTTGCTCCGTGCGGAATTGCAACGCGCAGGGCTGCAGGTCGTCTCGGTCAGGGAAGAGAGGCGATGGGGCTACCGCTGCAAATATTTCATGCTGAGCGCTGCGTAAGGCAGTACGCGCCGGATGGCTCGGTGCCGCGCCGCGTTCGGCGCGCTCATCGCCAGCGTGCAAAGAAGTTAGGTCTCATCCTGTGCATGGCCTCCAGCATTCGCCCGATCTTCTCGAGGCCTCGCTTGCGAGAACTCCTGGCGTCATCGTCGTCGCCCTTGGTCGCGTCTGCCGCGCGCTGCACCCGTCGCGCCTTGCGCGGGGCCGATTCTTCGCTGCGCTCGTCCCGGTCCTCGGCCTGCTCGATCTTGTCGCGTTTGGAGCCGGCGGATCCGCCGGTCGCGGCGGCCGTCGCAGGCGTGTCGACGCTGGGCTTCGTGACCGTGCGGGGCGAAACCGGCGCGCGCGCCTTGCCAGGCGCGGCGGCGCTGGGGGTCGTCGCCGTGCTGGTTGTCGTCGCAGCCGCCTTCTGAGCTGGCTGCCAGCTGGAAAGGGTCATCGATGCTTGCGCGGATGACCCCGACACCAGAAGCGCCAGGACGCCGGCGACAAGTCGTGTGTTCACGTGAGGGGCCCCCGTCCGTGTGCCAATAGCATCCAAGGCTACGAGGCCGCGGTCATCGGCGATGTGATCGCCATCACAGTTTTCGCGTTCACGGATCGGCTGCGCCGCCGCACTGGTATCGCCCGATGGCGCGGCCTATCATCGCTCATTCCAATCGACAGAAACGCAGCGCGCGCAAGGGAGGGATTCGCCATGGACATGGATCGTGACATCTCGCGCCGACACATGCTGGCGCTGTCTGCGGCTGCGGGCGGCCTGGCCTTCGGCGGCGGGATGAGTCGCGCCGTCGCGCAGAGCGAGAAGCGCATCGAGCAGCTTGCCCCCGAGCTGGACAAGATCATCGCGACCAACGAGCCGATCAAGGAACTGGCCACCGGTTTCGGCGGGCCGCTTGGACCGGCCGAGGGGCCGCTGTGGTGGAAGGAGGGCGGCTTCCTCTTGTTCACCGACATCCACAACAGCCGCCGGATGAAGCACGTGCCGGGCCAGGCCCCGACCGTGGACCTCGAGCCGAGCAACCGCGCCAACGGACTCACGCGCGATCTCCAGGGTCGGCTGCTCTCCTGCGAGCACGACACCCGGCGGGTCACGCGGCGCGAGCTCGACGGCAGTCTCACCGTGCTCGCCAACAGCTTCCAGGGCCGGCGTCTCAACCGGCCCAATGACGTGGTGGTCAAGTCCGACGGCGCGATCTATTTCACCGATCCGTGGAGCAGCCCTGCCGCGCCCGAGCAGTGGGACCTGACCTTCGCCGGCGTCTATCGCCTCACGCCCGACCTCGGCACGCTCAGCCTCCTCATCGACAACTTCGTCTTCCCCAATGGGCTCGCGTTCTCGCCGGACGAGAGCGTGCTCTATGTCAACGACACCCGCCGCGGCCACATCCGCGCCTTCGACGTCCTGCCCAACGGCACGCTCGCCAAGCAAAGCGACCGGGTGTTCGCCGACCTGCGCGGCAGCGAGCCCGGCGTGCCCGACGGCATGAAGGTCGACGTCGCCGGCAACGTCTATTGCGGCGGCGCCGGCGGGATCTGGATCCTCGA
>DASSJW010000267.1:0-13811 GCA_035690995.1 Xanthobacteraceae bacterium | reverse complement strand
ACATTCGGCTTCTGCGACTGGACGCGGTAGGTGCCGTAGTTTACCCACCCGGAATCAGGGTCCTTCATCACGACGAGGCAGGCCGTGCCGATAAATGGGCCGCCGTCGTTCTCGTGCCAGACCGGGGTCGGTATCTTCTCGATGTTGATGTCCTCGCCCTCGAAAACGTTCTCGAGCAGGGGGCCGCCGTTGACCGACCGTGGCTTGTACGACGGCGCATGCTTCATATAGTTGCGCCACCACTGTATCAGCTCCATTTCGGAAGCTTGGGGCGGCAGTCCGAGTGCAACGTTGATGCGTGGCACCGAGGTCAGGATGTTGGCGATGATTCGGTGACCCTTCGGGTAGTCAGGGACCTCGTCGAACATCACCGCAGGGTTGCCCATGTTCCGCATATAGATGTCGACGATGCCGCCGATCTCCTCCTTGGGCTCAGCGCCCTTGATGATTTTCAGCTCGCCAGCTGCCTCCAGTGCACTGATCCAGTCCCGCAAGTCCTTGGTGGCCATTGCTCGTCCTCGCCTCTCCAGGTGCCGTGCCCGCGCTCGTGGGCATCCGCTAGATGGTCGGCATTCCGCAGCCAGCCGCCTACAAACCGATCGTCCGGTCGGACAACGGCGATCTGCGCCTACTACTCGATGCTCAAGTCTGCACCGTTTATGACCTTACTTCACTTTGCGGCCTCGACCTTGATGTACGTTCAGTTTCCCGACAAGGAAATCGCTATCTGATTGCGAAGATTGAACCGCAATAAGCGGGGGAGCTGCACGCTCGGCATCATGCACAATTTCCTGGTCCATATCGATCCACCCGCGAACTTGGATTTTCCTGCCATCTGAGATTAGTTAATCTCATTCGAACCGAGGTAGGAACCGTGCTCCATCGGCACTTGCGTAAGGAATTGCGACAGTGAATGCACTTCGGTCCTTGCTGACACGCATCGGTTTAGTCGTTGCAACCATTGTCGGTGCTCCAGGCACGTGGGCCGACGATTTCCCGTCCCACCCGGTCAAGATTATCGTGCAAACGGCCGCCGGCAGCTCACTCGACGTGATGGCGCGACTGGTTGCTGAGCCGTTGTCGCAGACATGGGGCCAGCAGGCCGTCATCATCAACCAGCCCGGCGCTGGCGGGCTTATTGCCGCGCGCGCCACCGCGGCGTCCCCGCCCGACGGCTATACTCTGTTTTTGGCAGGCGGGTCTGTATTCGTGGTCCTGCCGGAGGTCCAGCGCAACCTTGCGTTCGACGTGAACGAATTCGTACCCATTGGATTCGTCGCCGAGCAGCCGTACACGCTGCTCGCGTCGAACAAGCTCGGCGTGCATTCGGTAGCGGAGCTGGTCGCACTCTCCAAGAAACAGCCCGGCGGGCTCAATTCGGTCGCCGGTACACGCGGGGGATTGCAGCACATGACGTTGGAATGGTTCCGCAAGCGCAGCGGGGCGAGTCTGAATATGATCCACTATCCCGGCCCGGCGCAGGCGATGAACGACGTCATCACTGGGAGAGTTCCGGTGATGATGCAGACCATCGCGCCGATCGCCGGCGTCGTTGCCGCGGGCGAAGTGAATTTGCTGGCGATTGCCTCCGCCGAGCGGCTCGCGAATTATCCCAACACGCCTACCGTGTCCGAAACCATTCCGGGCTTTACGTCCTCGGGTTGGTCCATCCTGGTCGCACCGCAAGGCACGCCGGCGGCCATTGTCGAGAAGATCAATGCCGACCTCCGCGCGGCGCTGACGCGGCCCGAAGTCATCAAAAAGCTCGAGGAGCTTGGAAATTACACGCGGCCCATGAGCCCACGGGAACTTGCCGATTTCGTCCGCAGTGAACGTGAATTGTGGCGGCCGATCGTCGCGCAAATTGGCATCTCGCCGCCATAGGCCGGCGCCTGGGCTAGCGGTGACTCTTGCCCAGTGGGCGGCCGGTTTTATTGTCGCGCACAGACTTTCGGCGGCGAACGATGGCTCGCATGACATCCGCCACCTCGGCGACGATCGCCTTCTGCCGTCGATCGCTGCGCCACACCAGGGTTTGGCTGAGCGAGAGGCCCCTGATCGGTGTTGCTGCCAGTGAGAATTTCGTCATGTAGTCGGCAACGGCGAAATTGGGCAAAATACTGTTGGCAAGACCAAGGCGGACAAACTCCACCTGCACCACACTGCTCGACACTTCGTATCTACACTGCAGGGTGATCCCGTGCTCGCGCGCCTTGCGTTCGATCAGATCGCGGTTGGTGCTTGGACGCGGAAACATAACGAGGGGGATTTGATCGAGCTCGGCAATCGAGATTGTCTTGGGCAAAAGGCGGTCTTTTCTTCGTGAGATGAGGAACAGCGGGTCTTTCCGCAGCACCTCCATCCTGCAATTTGCCACAGGCTCGGGCGTGGTCATCAGGGCGACGTCGATTCGGCCCGCGTCCAGCCCTTCCAGAAGCACATATTGCGCGCCTTCCACAAAGCGGAGACGAACCGATTCCGGAGGCCCTTGAAATGCCGCAGCAAGCGGCGCCAACAGAACACGACTTACCGTTTCGGACGATCCGACGGTGACTACATCGGCCTGGGGAGCGGTTCGGCCGCTGACCTCGGCATGCATCTGCTCGAGATCCCGCAGAACTGAACTGGCTCGCTCAAGAAACACCTGGCCGCGACGCGTCAGGGACACGCCATGCGGATGGCGCTCCAAAAGCGGGATAGACAGGGAGCGTTCGAGGTCTGCGACGCGTCGACTGAGCGACGACTGCGAAATATTCAATCGCGCCGCCGCGCCCTTGAAGCTTTTTGCCAGGGCGACCTCGGTAAAATAGCGAATTTGCCTGATGTCCATGGCACTGCCCGCGGTATGTCGATACGACATCGCTAGTTGCTAAAAAAGCGTTTGTCGACTCCTCTTGGGCTCCGCTAGCGTCGAACCCATTGCCGGCGAACGAGCACGGCTTCTGCAAGAAAATTCCGGGAGGGTCGGTCCATTTCATCTGACGATGTCAAACGCACTCGCTTCAGGCCCACCGCTCGACCGATGAGCCGGATGAGCTCAGGCGGGCGCTGATGTCCTACGGCGACGAACGTCCCATTGCCGCGACCAAGCCTGGTCGCCGCACCAGAATGCAGAATGCAAACCGATTCAAGCTTGGCTTGTTCGGTATGAACTGCTCCGGCTCCGTGGCGACGACGGCGCCCGAGCGCTGGAACGCAGGATGGCCGGAAAATCGCGCGGCGGCGCGAATGGCCGAGGCGGCCGGGATCGAATTCCTGCTTCCGATCGCACGATGGCTTGGCTACGGCGGATTGACGGATCGTCAAGGCACGAGCTTCGAAACGTTGTCCTGGGCGTCAGCTGTTCTTGCGGCGACCACGGATATTGTCGCCTTCGCAACCGTCCATGTCCCGTTGGTGAACCCGGTCTTCGCTGCCAAGTCCTGTGTCACCGCTGACCACGTCGGGCGCGGGCGTTTCGGCCTCAACGTCGTGTCGGGCTGGAACGTCGACGAATTTGCTATGTTCGGGGCGCAGCTTCTCGAGCATGACGACCGGTACGGATACAGCGAGGAGTGGGTTTCGATCGTCAAGCAGATATGGTCGCAAACAAAGCCGTTCGACTACAGCGGCAAGCATTTCAACCTCCGGAACGTTGGCGGCAAGCCGAAGCCTTGGGCCGGGACGCGTCCTTTGCTGATGAGTGCGGGCTCGTCCCCAGCAGGCCGTTCGTTTGCGTCTCGCCACGCTGATTGCCTGTTCATGGTGATCTCGGACGAAGAGATGGTCGCCGACGAGATAGCCGCGTTGCGGGCCACGAAACAGGGACTCGGGATCTTCGCGAGCGGACATCTGATGTGCCGGCCGACAGCGAAGGAAACCAAAGAATACTACCACTACCTGGTGCACGAGAAAGGCGACTGGGAAGGAGCCGAGACAGTCATTCGCAAGAGGCTTGCAGGCGATGGCCGCTCGCTGCCGCAGGATCGGCTGCGTGCCATGATGGAGCGTTTCATCAGCGGCGGCGGCACCTTTCCAGTGATCGGCAGCTACGACGAGGTAGCTGCGACGATGAAGCGGCTGTCCGACGCCGGACTCGACGGCATGGCGCTGGCTTCGGTGAACTACGTGCAGGAGATGCCGGTCATTCGCGATGAACTGCTGCCTCGTCTTGCGCGGCTCGGCCTGCGCGAGCAGCTGCACTGAACTCCATCCGCGCGCAAGCGCACGACGAACTGACTGAGTTAGAGTCGGATGACTGTGACGCCACGCAGGACGCGCATGCAGAACGGCAACCGGTTCAAGCTCGGGCTGTTCGGCATGAATTGCTCCGGTTCGTTTGCGACCACGGCCCCAGAGCGGTGGCAGGCCGGCTGGCCGGAAAATCTCGAAGCCGCGCGTCTCGCGGATGAAGCGGGCCTGGAGTTTATTTTGCCTATCGCGCGCTGGGTGGGTTACGGTGGTCAGACCGACCGTCAGGGCACCAGCTTCGAGTCGTTGTCCTGGGCCTCCGCGCTGCTGGCGTGCACGGACGACATCGTCGCCTTCTCCACCGTTCATGTCCCGCTGGTCCATCCGGTCTTTGCCGCCAAGTCGATCGTGACCGCGGATCATGTCGGACAGGGGCGGTTCGGGCTCAACATCGTGTCGGGCTGGAATGTCGAAGAGTTTGCGATGTTCGGAATTCCGCTGCGCGAGCACGACGAGCGATATGACTATTCGGCCGAATGGGTGTCGATTCTCAAGAAGATCTATTCCGAAGCTGGACCATTTGATTACGACGGCAAATATTTTAGTCTGAAGAATGTCGATGGAAAGCCGAAACCATGGGGCAACGGGCGGCCGATGCTGATGAGCGCGGGCTCATCGCCGGCAGGCCGCAACTTTGCGGTCAGGCATACGGATTGCCTGTTCATGGTGATCACCGAAGAAGACAAGATCGCGTCGGATGTCGCGCAGGCGCGCTCGGTACCCGGCGCGGACAAGTGCGGCCTCTACGCGAGCGGACATCTGCTTTGCCGCAGGACGACAAAGGAGACCAACGACTATTACCATTATCTGGTGCGCGAGAAGGGGGATTGGGAAGCGGCGGAGCAAGTCATTGCCAAGCGCGCCGCCGGCAATTCTCAATCGCTGTCACCCGAGTTGATGCGCAAGATGAAGGAGCGTGTCATCAGCGGTGGTGCGACATTCCCGGTCATTGGCAGCTACGATGAAGTCGCGGAGAAATTCTTGCGGCTGTCCAACGCCGGGCTGGACGGGATGGCTCTGATCCTCGTCAACTACGTCAACGAAATGCCGGCGCTTCGCGACGAAGTTCTGCCGCGTCTCGAACGGCTTAAGCTTCGCGAAGGTCGCCGAGAATCAGGGAGACGAGCGTGAGTGCACTGCGGGACAAATGCGCGATTGTCGGCACCGGCAAAAGCCGGCTCGGCCAGGTTGGCGCCAATTCGCTGGCGCTCCTGGAAGAGGCGATAAGAAACGCGCTGGCTGAAGCAGGCCTCACGAACAAGGATGTGGATGGCGTCGTCGTCCGCGGTCCGGACGACATCTACTCCCATCATCAGCTGGTGGCCGCCCGACTCGGGATCGATGCGAGCTTCAGTACGAGCCTCGACAATGGCGGCGCCAGCCAGATCTTGTCGATCATTCTTGCGGTGATGGCGATTGATGCTGGTCTTGCCACTACCGTAGTGTGCGGTTACGGACGCGACTCTTGGTCGCGTACCCATGTCAAAGGGGTGGGTCTCGCGCAAAATGACTTGATCCCGGCGGCGCAGCGGCCCCGCGAGCATGGCCCTGAGTTTGGGCATTTCGGGGCGGTGTCGCAGCATGCTTTCGGCGCGCGCCGCCACATGTTCGAATACGGCACGACACGCAACGATTTCGCGGCAGTCGCCATGGCCTTCCGCGAGCACGCGTTGCGTAATCCCGACGCCGTGATGAAGAAGCCGATGTCGCTGGAGGACTATTTCCAGGCGCGGCTCGTGGTCGACCCGTTTGGCTTGTTCGATTGCAGCTTGAACAGCGATGGCGCGGGGGCGGTGGTGGTGACCTCGACCGAGCGGGCCAAGTCGCTCAAGCAAAAGCCCGTCCTGATCAAGGGCTTCGCAACGCACAACAACACCAAGGGCTGGATCGAAGAGGATCATATGCTCTCGACCGGAGCGGTCGAGAGCGGCGAACGTGCATTCAAGATGGCCGGACTTGGCCCGAAGGATGTCGACACCGCGCAAATCTACGATTGCTTTACCTACATGGTTCTCACCCAGCTCGAGGACTATGGCTTCTGCAAGAAGGGGGAAGGCGGCGCGTTTGTTCGCTCTGGCGCGTTGCGCATGGGCGGCACGCTGCCAACCAATACTTCGGGCGGCCAGCTCTCGGAAGCGCATGTCGAAGGCATGCTGCAGATCGTCGAAGGCGCGCGGCAGTTGCAAGGCGTCTACGGCCCGGAGCAGCAGGTCGCCGATGCGCAGATCGCGCTCATCAGCGGCCATGGCGGCAACCAGGTGTGCCACTCGACCCTGATCCTCGGGAGGGCCTGACCTCATGGAGTACAAAAAGCCGGTTCCGACGCCATCATTGGAATCGCAACCGTATTGGGATGGCTTGCGCGAGCAAAAGCTGATGATGCCGCGCTGTGACGACTGCAAGCGCTACTGGTTCCCGCCCTCGTTGCTGTGCCCGCGCTGCAATTCTTCAAGATGGACGTGGACGCAAACGGCCGGGCGCGGACGTATCTTTAGTTACGTAGTCTATCACCGGGTCTACCATCCGGCTTTCGCGCAAGAAGTGCCCTATGCAGTCGCGGTGATCGAGCTGGACGAAGGCCCGCGCATGATCAGCAATGTGATCGGCATCGCTCCTGACGAGCTCGTCTGCGACATGAAAGTCGAGGTCGCCTACGAGCCAATCACCGAGGCGATCACGCTACCCAAGTTCAAGCCTGCGGCCGCGTGAGCGGCAAGAAAGAACATCAATGGACAATCGCCCATGACCGCCGGCGCTCTCGACGGCATCAGGATTCTTGAATTCGCAAGCTATGTCAGCGGCCCATTCGCGGGCATGTTGCTCTCGGATCTTGGCGCCGAGGTCGTCAAGATCGAGTCACCAGACGGGGGCGATCCTTTCCGCAACTGGGGCAAGCAGGATTACAATGGCACGTTCGGTTCAATGAACCGCAACAAGAAGAGCGTCACGCTCGACTTAAAGACGAAAGAGGGCCAGGCGGCTGCCCGCAAGCTTGCGCTCTCCGCCGATGTGGTGATCGAGAATTTCCGCGCCGGCGCAATGGAGCGACTCGGTCTCGGCTACGAAGCTCTCGCCGTCGACAATCCAAAGCTGATCTATTGTTCGATCACCGGCTTTGGCTCGGAGGGCCCGTATCGCAGCCGTCCCGGCTATGACACGGTGGGTCAGGCAATGTCTGGACTCCTCGCGGTGCTCACCGACCGCAAGGCGCCGCAGCCGATGGGTATTTCGCTGTCCGACCATCTGGCCGGCACGTTCGCCGCCTACGGCGTGCTGGCGGCGCTGATGGCGCGCCACACGACCGGGCGTGGGCAAAAAGTCGAGACGTCGCTGCTTCAGGCGGCGCTTGCCTTTCTCGGGGAGAACGCGGCGACCTTTTTCGAGGACGGCCGGATTCCGTCGCGCGCGACGCGTTGTCAGCGCGCGCAGGTCTTCGCCTTCACGGCCGGCGACGGGCTGCCTTTTGTCGTCCACCTCTCATCGCCGGAGAAGTTCTGGCGAGGCCTGCTGACGGCGACAAACCGGGAAGCGCTCGCCGCGGACGAACGCTTTCGCAACCGCGAGGCCCGGGTGAAGAACTACGACTCGCTTTGCGCCGAGCTGGCAGCAGCATTTCAGGCGCGGCCGCGCGCGGAATGGCTGAAGCTGCTTGAGGCGCAGGACGTGCCGTCGGGTCCGCTCAACACCCTCGATGAGGTGTTTGCGGATCCGCAGGTCATCGCGCTCGATATGCGAAAGCAACTGCCGCATCGCACCCGCGGCACCGTCTCCGTTGTCGGCAACCCCGTACGAATGAGCGCGACGCCGCCGCGTGTCGAAACAGCAGCGCCGGACTTAGGCGCGCACAACGACATGCTGCTGCCGAGAACGGGATAGGAGTCTGGCGAAGTTCGACGGCGTCGTGAATTTGGACCGGCCACCGATCGGTCCATAGAAGCGGGAGGAGTTCGCATGAAGATGGCCGCGACCACTTTTTTGCTGATCTTCGGCGTGCTCATGACGTCCGGCGCCGGCCAGGTAGCCGCCGAGACCGCGCCATCCGGCGATAACCCGGCGACGTATCGCGGACCCGACCGGGAGCAACGCCTGCTGGAGGGCGCCCGCAAGGAGGGACAGGTTACCGTCTACTCCTCGATGATCGCTGATCAGGCGCTTCGTCCCATCCTCAACGGCTTCGAGGCAAAATATCCGTTCGTGAAACCGCAGTATGTGCGCGATGATCCGCCGCAACAGTTGCAGAAGGTGATGGCAGAAGCGCGAGCCGGCCGGATGGTCGTCGATGTTCTCGAAAGCACCGGACTGGAGGTTCCGGTCCGTGCCGCAGGCATCAATCAACCGTTCTGGTCGCCGCAGACCGAGGCCTACACGACTGAGCATCGCGATCCGGAGGGCTACTGGGCGCCGACACGATTCAGCTACCTTGGCGCGTGCTACAACACCAATTTAGTCAAGCCCGGAGAGGTGCCGAAGAGCTTCGAGGAACTCCTGGATCCGAAGTGGAAGGGCAAAATCGCCTGGTCAAGCACCGTGATCGGCGCGATGCTGTTTATTACCGGCGTGCGCAATTTCATGGGAGAGGAAAAGGCACTCGCCTATCTCCAGAAGTTGGCGAAGCAGGACATCGCACCGATCGCATCCGCTAATCGGGTCGTGGTGGACCGCGTCATGGCCGGCGAGTATGCGCTGTGCCTCGATTCCTTTCTGCACCACCCGATCATCAGCGCGCGCAAAGGCGCACCGGTGGCGCCGCTGCCACTCGATCCGGTCCTCACCGTCGTCAGCTCCGTGATGCTGCCGAAGGCACCGCCGCATCCATACGCGGCGATGCTGTTCATCGATTATCTTCTGTCGAAGGACGGGCAGGCGAAGTTGCAGAGCGCGGACTACTTTCCGGCTCACCCCGGTGTCGCGGCTTCGCCCGACCTCGGCAAGATCGTGCCGGAGAAGATCGGCCTGCGCCAAAATTTCATTTCCCCGGCAAAGATGAACGCAGACCTGCCGAAATCGCGGGCGCTGTACCAGGAGCTGTTTGCCAAGTGACAAACCGCACATCATGATGGGACATGCGGGGCGTCTGGACGGGGCAATCATACCCGCCGAGCGCGGGGGCAAGGCGTATCCGGCGACCCGTCGCGTCTCACTGGCCGTGGTGCTCCTGATCGCGCTTCTGTGCGCCGCAGTCATTCCGCCGTTTGTGTTCCTTGCCTATTCGAGCCTGCATCAGCTCGATCCGACCGGAGCGTTCGGCGCCCTCACGTTCGAGCATTTCTCCACCATTTTTAGAAGCCGCGCATTCGGCTCGACGCTCGTCAACAGCGTGGCCTATGCGCTGGGCTCGGCCCTGCTCGCGCTTGCGATCGGGGCGGCCCAGGCTTGGCTCGCGGAACGAACGGACGCCTTCCTGCGTCAGCTTCTTTACGTGGCGTCGATCGTGTCGCTCGGCATCCCTTATGTCCTCTATATCGTGGCTTGGCTTCTGTTCCTGGGCAAAGCCGGTCCGCTCAACGCGCTTTTGCTACAGCTATTCGGGGGCACGGAACCTTATATCAACGTCTATTCGCTCAGCGGGATGATCTTCATCGAAGGAATGCTGTGGTCGCCGCTGGCCTTCCTTCTGCTGTCACCGGTGTTCCGGAACTCCGATGCGTCCTTCGAAGAGGCAGCAAGCATCTGCGGCGCAGGCCTGCTTTCGACACTTCGGCACGTCACGTTACGTATGGCGCGCCCAGCGCTGCTGGCGCTTGGCTTGCTGGTCTTCATCAAGGCATCCGAATCTTTCGAGGTGCCCGCGCTGGTTGGCTTGCCCGGCTCGACGATTGTGCTCACCAGCACGATCTATCAGCGGCTGACATTGGACATGCCGCCGGACATCGGCAGCGCATCGGCGTTCGGCGTGCTCCTCCTCGTCATCATGGCCATTCTGCTGCAAATCTATAACCGCGTGGCGGCCCAGACCCACCGATATCAAACAGTCACCGGAAAAGGCTACCGTCCACGCGTCATACGCCTCGGACGGTGGCGATACGCGGCAGGCGCTCTCATCGTCGCGATTCCTTTCATCGTCGTAGTCGTCCCACTGGCGACGATCCTTTGGGCGGCGCTGCTGCCGTTCTATGAGCCGTTAAGCGTGGCCGCGATTTCGAAGCTCGGGTTCGGAAACTTCGTGCAGGTGCTGAACTCTCAGTCGTTTCGCGATTCGATTGCCAATAGCCTCATCCTCGGGGCCTCCGCCGCCACAGTCGTCACTGCGCTCGCTGCAATTGCGGGCTGGTGTGTGGCGCGGCGAGTTGCGGGAAGCCGCTTGCTCGACTTACTGGCCACGCTCCCCCTGGTATTTCCTGCGATCGTGCTTGGCCTCGCCTTCCTGGAACTGTTCGTCCATGGTGGTACTCAAATTTATGGAAGCTTGTTTTCCCTCGTCATCGTGTCGGTCGTTGCCTATATCCCGTATGGCTTGCGCTACGCGCAGCTCGGGGTCATCCAAATTCACCCGGAACTCGAGGAAGCCGCCGCCATTGCCGGGGCTGGGCATGTGGGAGCCTTTTTCCGCATCGCCTTGCCGCTGCTGGTCCCTGCAATGATCTCGTGCTGGCTTTTCGTGTTCTTGCTGGCGGTGCGTGCCGTATCCCTGATGCTTCTTGTGGTCGGACCGGATTCGCAGGTCGTTGCAGTAGCCCTGTTCGATTTCTGGAACAACGGACAGATCGGCGAGCTCGCTGCGCTCGGCTGCGTGTGGACTGCCATTGTGACGGTTTTCACCGTCGCCTTCCTGATCGTTGCTCGCAGATATCAACTGCCCATCGGATGATGGATCCGTCGGAGTCGGCCAGTGCTGCAAGTGGAAAGTCTGACGAAGGTCTACTCGCCGAGGGAGAATGGTGGCGGCATTCGCAACATCGGCTTTCAGGTCACAGCCGGCGAGTTCTACACGCTGCTTGGTCCGTCGGGCTGTGGAAAGACGACGACCTTGCGGGCTGTCGCCGGTCTTGAGGTGCCGACAGCCGGCCGGATGACGCTCGAAGGTCGGACCATCTTCGATTCCGGAAAGGGCATCTTCATGCCCGCCAATCAGCGCAGGCTGGGCATGGTGTTCCAGTCTTATGCCGTTTGGCCGCACATGACCGTATTCGAAAACACCGCATTCCCGCTGCGAATGTTACGCGGCAAGCGGTGGAGCGAGCTCGACATTCGCCAGCGGGTGATGCGCACCCTCGAAACGATGGGGCTTGCCTCCTTCGCGTCTCGTTCGGCCGCGCAATTGAGCGGTGGCCAACAGCAAAGGCTTTCGCTGGCCCGAGCGCTTGTCGCGGAGCCACGGCTGCTCTTGCTGGATGAACCGTTGAGCAACCTCGACGCCCTTCTGCGCGAGCAGATGCGAAGCGAACTCCGCCGGTTGCAAAAAGAAGTCGGAATCACGACCGTGTATGTGACGCATGATCAGTCGGAAGCTCTCGCGCTGTCTGATCGCATCGCGGTGATGCACGATGGCCGGATAGCGCAGATCGGCACGCCGCATCAGATCTACCTTCAGCCGGACAATGCGTTCGTTGCCACCTTCGTTGGGCGCAGCAATCTCCTGCGCGGAAGGCTCCTTGGGCGGGACATGCAGGACGCAGGCGTCCGGATCGCTACTGATCTCGGGACTGTTCTCTGCAAGTCCCTCAACAGTGCCGCGGCGTCCTCACCGGGGGCGGCATTGATCCGTCCCGAGCATGTCGTCTTGACGGCGATTGACGGTTCCGGCGGCTCAGAGATCAATCGATTTCGTGGCCGTGTGTCGCAGGTCGCATTCCTCGGCGAAGCCACCGAATGCGTCGTGCAGATCGGCAAAGTCGACATCCTCGTGCGAAGCCTCGCTGGGCAATATGACGGTTCCGAGCTCGTCGATGTCTTCTTTCCTCCAGAGCGGACCCTGGCCATTGCGGTTGACTAATACCGGGGCGACGGAGGCATTTATGTTTGCAGGACAAAAGTCTTCGAGCCCCCTGTGCGACCCGCAGTCCAAAGGAGGGGAGCCGCTCGCAACGTGGAAAGGCCGATAAAGCAGGGGGAAGTGCGAGCTATGCGGGGCGGCGCTGCGTGCCGCAAAGCCGGCATTTTTCGAGAGATGCCTGGGCTCAAGCGAGCCGGCAGGTTTCCGGGCCGCAATTGCGCCTAGGCCCGCACGCCGGTCCGGTCGGCCGCCGCGGTGTCTTGCCCGTTCCCTCTCGCCGTCCTCCGCCCGAACCGGATCAGGGAGAAATGCCCGAGCGGCGGCATCGAGCGGCGTTCGAGCACGTGCACCCCGCCGTGCCGCTCGGCCCATTGCGCCAGACGACCCCAACGGAATTCCGGACGCCAGCCGAGCCGGCGCGCCACCGGCGCAAAGCCCTGCTCGAACAGGCGGCGCGGCCCCGCCTCGGCGCCGAGATGGTTGACCAGGATGATCTCGCCGCCGGGTTTGGTCACGCGCGCGAACTCGTCGAGCGCCGCTTCCGGGTCGGGCACGGTGGTGATGACGTATTGCGCCACCACCGCATCAAAGAACGCATCGGGGAAGCCCAGATGCTGCGCATCCATCACCGCCAGCGCATCGACATGGGCGAGCTTGTGGGCGGCGACGCGCTCGTGCGCCTTGCGCAGCATCGGCTCGGAGTAGTCGACGCCGACGATGCGATGCGCCGGCGCGTAATCGAGCAGGGAAATGCCGGTGCCGATCCCGACATCCAGGATGCGCCCGCCGATGCTTTCGGCGGCAGCGATCGACGCCTTGCGGCCTGCGTCGAATACCGCGCCAAAGACGAAGTCATAGATCGGCGCCCAGCGCGCGTAGGCCCTTGCCACCGTGTCGATGTCGATTTCGCCCACCATCGCCCCCACTCGCGTCTACATTACAACTTGTCGCCGGATGCAGCGAAGCTCCCGCATCGCCGCCCGATTTGCGTTTGGCCGCATAACGCGAAGATGAGCGTAGATGCCCCCACCGCCCCACATCGGCCCGTCCTCAGATCCCGCCGGCGGCGGACGCCACGCGGGTGTCGTGGGCGTAAGGCGCCCTCGGCGCCGCGACCGCGCTCTGGATGAAGCCGCCGCCGAGCACGCGCGCTTGGCCCTCGGCGGCATCGTAGAACACGCACGCTTGGCCAGGCGACACGCCGTCCTCGCCGGAGACGAGATCGACCTCGATGCCCTCCCCCGTCCTGCTCAGCCAGGCCGGTTGCGGGGGCCGTGTGGAGCGGACCTTGACGAAGACCTCTTGCCAGCCGGCGCACAGCGCGTGATCGATGCTGCCCTCGCCCAGCCAATTGACGTCGCGCAGCTGCATCCGGCTTGTGCGCAACGCTGCACGCGGCCCGACCACGACCCGGCGCGACGCGGCATCGAGCCGCACCACATAAAGCGCATGGCCCGCGGCGATGCCGAGCCCGCGGCGCTGACC
The DNA here is from genome assembly GCA_035690995.1 of Xanthobacteraceae bacterium. Classification (GTDB taxonomy): domain Bacteria; phylum Pseudomonadota; class Alphaproteobacteria; order Rhizobiales; family Xanthobacteraceae; genus VAZQ01. The sequence continues at coordinate 163 of DASSJW010000267.1, read as the reverse complement.
GACGGTGAAATGAATGATCCCGGCATGGCGACCGAGTATGCGGCCATCGAGGTCGACGATATCGCCCGGCTCGGCGGCGCCGGGCTTGAGCCGCTCGATCACCTCGGTATAGCGGCCCGACGGCACGAAGCAGATGTCCTGGCTGTCCTGCTTGGCCGCCACC
>DASSJW010000266.1:0-7470 GCA_035690995.1 Xanthobacteraceae bacterium | reverse complement strand
GGTGTGGTACTGCAGGCCGGGGTCGGCGCAGGCCCAGGCGGCGTGGCCGATCTTCTCCCAAAGATCTCTCGCTTTGATCGTCTTGGCGATCTTGCCGGGCTTGGTGCGCCAGAACAGATCCCAGTCGGCATCGGACTCGACGGCCTTGAGGAACTCGTCGGTGACGCGCACCGAGTTGTTGGAGTTCTGGCCGGAGACGGTGAGATAGGCGTCCGAATCCCAGTCGGTGTCGTAAACCGGGAAGTGGATGTCGGTGTAGCCCTGCTTGGCGAACTGGATCACGCGCTTGATCAGGTTGTCCGGCACGTGGGTCCGGCGCGCGGCCTTGATCTCGCGCCGCAGCACCGGGTTCTTCTCCGGATCGAAACAGTCGTCGCCCGAGCCTTCGCAGTTCACGCAGGCTTTCAGGATCAGCTTGAGGTGCTTCTGGTTGATCTTCGAGCCGGTGACCAGGGCGGCGACCTTCTGCTCCTCGATCACCTTCCAGTCGATGAACTGCTCGATGTCGGGGTGGTCGGTGTCGACGATCACCATCTTGGCGGCGCGGCGCGTGGTGCCGCCCGACTTGATGGCGCCGGCCGCGCGGTCGCCGATTTTGAGGAAGCTCATCAGGCCGGAGGACTTGCCGCCGCCGGCGAGGCGCTCGCCTTCGCCGCGCAGCCGCGAGAAGTTCGAGCCGGTGCCCGAGCCGTATTTGAACAGGCGCGCCTCGCGCACACACAAATCCATGATGCCGCCTTCGTTGACGAGGTCGTCGGCGATCGACTGGATGAAGCAGGCGTGCGGCTGGGGGTGCTCGTAGGCGGTTTTCGACTTCGTGAGCTTGCCGGTCTTGAAGTCGACGTAGAAGTGGCCCTGGCTCGGACCGTCGATGCCGTAGGCCCAATGCAGCCCGGTGTTGAACCATTGCGGCGAGTTCGGCGCCGCCATCTGCATCGCCAGCATGTAGACGAGCTCGTCGAAGAAGGCGCGGGCATCGTCCTCGGAATCGAAATAGCCGCCCTTCCAGCCCCAATAGGTCCAGGTGCCGGCGAGCCGCTCGAACACCTGCTTGGAGGAGTGCTCGCCGGTGCTGCGCTCCTTCTCCGGCAGCTCCGCGAGCGCCGCCTCGTCGGGGGCCGAGCGCCACAGCCAGGACGGAACGGTCTCTTCCTCGACCTTCTTCAGCCGCGCGGGCACGCCCGCCTTGCGGAAATATTTCTGCGCCAGCACATCGGCGGCGACCTGCGACCAGGCGGTCGGGACTTCGACGTCGTCGGCGCGGAACACCACCGAGCCGTCGGGATTGCGAATCTCGCTCGCGGTCAGCCGAAATGCGATGTCCGCGTAGGGGGACTGTCCTGCCTTGGTGTAGCGCCGCTCGATCCGCATCCTTGTGCCCCTTTGCATTGACTCGGCAGCCCGCAGGGGACGCCCCCCACATATAAGCCGCCGACACGTTTCCCGCGACGCGGCCTAGCCTCAGGCCGCGCTCGGACTGCCGCTCCAGTCTTCTCTGTTTTAACGCCTCATCCCGCGGCCTTTGGTGGCCTCGGTTTTTGTTGCGGCGCGTCCGCGGCGCGCTCGTCCCTCGAGGCAAGACACGGCCTCTCTCCGGCGCCGGTGCGGCGAACGGAGCGGTTGAGGCAGACCCCTTTCAGGAGAGCGCCCGGCGGGACTTCGAACCACTCGCGCCGAACCCATTCAAGCTATGACGGCCCCTTTCGCTCGTCAAGGCTTAGTATGGCCCCCGTAAAGAAACTCCTAAATGTGGTGGGAAGCTGTGAAATTCGGGGGCGACTCAGGTGCAATGCGGCAAGTATCGGATATCGGGCCGGGATTCGGAAGGGTTCCATCCACAGCCGGGTCACGGTGCTGTCATGGAATCGGTGTCAAGGGATATATCTGCGAATGCGACCCTCACGCAGGTCGGTTCCGAGGCGGCTTGGCTGCGGTCGCGGCGGCGTCCAGGCACCGCCCCGACGCGCAGGGCAGGGGCGCGATCAGATTCGCTTCCGCTGATTCCTATGCTTCCTATGCGCGCGTGATACGGCGAGACGCTCGTGTCTCGGGCGAGCACAGCGAGACCCGGGACCCAGGAGTTCCGAAAAGGTTGGCGCGGAAAATTCTCGCCGTGTGGCACTGGTCCCGGCTCGCCCTCGCGGGCGAGACCTGGATCTCTTCCAGGCAGCGGGCGCTCGCTTGGCCGGGACACGCGAGCGGCGCGCCCCGGAATGATGGGATCGACTTAACGACGCCTCGTCACTTCAAAACCAGATCGACCTGCAGGACTTCGTTGAAGGGCACGGCGGAGTGGTCGACGCCGCTGCCGGCCGACTGGCCGTCGCCGCTCACGGTATAGAGACGATTGCCGATGGCGCCGACCGCCAGCCCGTGGCGCGGATGCGGCATCGAGGGCAGGATCTGCCAGCGGTTGAGCACGGGGTCGTAGGCTTCGACCGCCTTGAACGCGGCGAGCAGGCGCTGGTCCTGGCCTTCGCCGCCGGCCACCAGGATCTGGTTGTTGTAGACCCCGGCGCCGATGGCGCTGCGCGCCGTCGGCATGCGCGTGCGCGGCATCCACAGATTGGCGGCGGGATCGTACATCTCCACCAGATCCACATTGTTGCTGGTGCCGGAGATGAAGGCCGAGCCCACGCGGCCGCCGATGACATAGATCTTGTCGCCGACGCCGACCGCCACGTGGTGGTTGCGGGCGAGCAGCAGCGGGCGCACCGTTTTCCAGGTATTCGCCGCCGGGTCGTATTCCTCCACGATCTGCACCACGTTGTGCGGCCGTGCTGGATGGATGCCGTTCTCGGTCACGCCGGACAGCGAATTGGCGCCGCCGGTGACGTAGATCTTGCCGTTCGCCACGCCGGCCGCCGCGGCGCCGCGCCTGGTCGGCATCGGCGCGAGCTCTTTCCATTCGTCGGTCGCCGGGTCGTACTCCCAGGCGTTGTTGATCGGGTTCCAAGCGGGCGGCCCGGACTCCGGAGAGGTGAAGCCGCCGAAGGCGTAGATCTTGTTGTTCAGCGTCGCGAACGCGACGTGATGCGAGGGCAGCCGCATCGGGCGCTTCTTCGCCCATTGATTGGATGCGGGATCGAATTCGAACACCATCGCCCTCGGCTTCCAGCCCGGCGCCAGACCGGCAAACACGTAGAGCTTGCCGCCCGCGGTCGCGCCGAGCACCTCCTCCGACGCTTCCGGAAACGGTGCGCCCTGGACCCAGGGGTTGGCGGCGGTCGGCGCCGCCGGCGCGGGCGCCTGCGCGATGGCGGCGGCTGTGCAGGCGGCGAGCACGGCGCCGCCCAAGACGGCGGCGGACCACAGGCGCGATGATGTCATGTCTGACCTCCCTGTCGCTTTTCTGATGTCGGAAGCTGGTGCCGACGTCTTGTTGCCGCGGCGGCGAACGAGGTCGCCGAGCAAGGTGCCGAGCATAGGCGTGCGCTTGCGCGGGGCGCAACGCGGTTGCGGTGGCGCCGCTCCAATGCGCCTCGAGCGGCGGGCCATCGTTTCCTCATCCTGAGATTTCGCTTCAACTCGCGATCACGTCGTCGTGGTAAGTACTAATGTAAGATATAAGATTATTGGTATATAATATTGATACATATTGCTTTTATTCTCAGAGAACGTTTCCGGCTCTTGGTCCGCGGGGACGAAGATAGTCCTCGCTCTGTGATGGCCATCACACCCGGGGCACCCGCCCCGGTGGCATTTGGCACGTCAGCAGGCGTTGGCCACTCCGGCCTTCCGCTGATGCACCGACTGACGGACGGACATCCGTAGCAAGGAGACGCAACATGAAGACCCTTATCGCCACCGTGGCCCTGGCCACCGCGCTCGTCGCCCCGATCTTCACCCAGGCCGCGACCGCGGCTCCCAACGACGTCGTCGTGGGCGGCAAGAGCATCGGCCAGGATCCGGACGCCAACGTTCGGCTGCAGATGCGCCGCGACTTCGGCAGCGAAGGTTTCTGATCGGGATTCCGATCGAACCATTCCAAGGCGGTCGGCGCCCGCGCCGGCCGCCTGCTCCACAGCGAGGGACGGACGATGACAACGGCAGCGAAGCAATATGCGGTTACGATCGCACTGGCATGCGCGCTCGCCCTGACGGCGACGCCCCCGACGCTCGCGCAGACTCGGGCCGGAGTGCACGGCAGCGGCACCTTGGCGCAATACTGCGCGCCGCCATACGACATTTCCGACCTGCACCGGGTCTACTGCCGCGATCGCGGCTGAGCACGCACGTCCGCGCTCTGTCACCCGGCGTGGCGAAGGCCGCGGTCAATCGCCCGGCTTGACCCCGACCTGCTGCATGAGCTTGGCGGTCGCGAGCACGTCGTCGCGAAAATATTTCCCGAACTGGTCCACGCTCATCGGCATCGGCTCGCTGCCGACCTTGGCGAGCCGCTCCTGTACCGCCGGCACCTGCATCGCCTTGACCGATTCCGCGTGGATGCGGTCGACCACGTCGCGCGGGGTCTTCGCCGGCACGAAAATCCCGGTCCAGAACAGATAGGCCGAATCCTTGAGGCCGAGCTCCATCGTGGTCGGCACGTCGGGCAGGGCGGCCGCCCGGGTATCGGTGCTCACCGCCAGGGCGACGAGCTGGCCTTCCTTGACCAGCGGCAGCGCCGGCGCGAGCGGGAGGAAATAGAAATCGATGCGCCCGGCCATCACCTCGGTGAAGGCTTCGTTCGGACCGCGGAACGGGATGTGCTGGGCGTCGATGCCGGCGCTCAGGCGAAAGCGCTCGGCGGCGAGATGCGAGACCGAGCCGATGCCGGCGGAGGCAAAGTTCATGGCGCCGGGCTTTGCCTTGGCGGCGGCGATGAGGTCGGCCGCGGTCTTGAAGCCTTTCCCCGGCGACGTCACCAGCACGGTCGGCGTCTTGCCGAGCGCCACCACCGCGGTGAAGTCGTTGAGGGTGTCGTAGGGCAGGCTCTTGTACAGCGAATAGGCGGCGCTGAAGGAGGACGAGTGCACCAGGAGGGTGTGGCCGTTGGGCGGCGCCTTGCCGACCGCGGTGACGCCGATGGTGCCGCCCGCGCCGGGCCGGTTCTCCACCACGATCGGCTGGTTGACCTGCTTCGAGACCTGCTCGAGCACGATCCGCCCGACGATGTCGTTCGCCGCGCCGGCGGCGAACGGAACGATCGCCTGCACCGTGCGCTCGGGCCAGGGCGCTGACCCCTGCGCCGACGCAGCCTGCGGCATCGCCGCCAACAGCAACGCGCCGGCAAGGTGCCACGTCCGCAATACGATCATGGTTCTCTCCCGCTCGCTCTTTTTCTTGTCGCCGCGGGCAAGATAGGCGGGCGCAGCCACGCCGGGCAATGGCAAGGGGTGGGACACTTGCGCTCAGCCGGCGGCACTGCGCGGCGGACGCTCGCCCCCTTGCCCAGCATCGTCCGGCGTCGCTTGCGGGATTTCACCGCTATCCGCGCGCAGGCTTTGCGTGCGCGCACGCGGCAGCGCGGTGGGATGCTCCTTCTGCAGGAAGCCGATCAGCTGCTCGCGGATGTCGCAGCGCAGGTCGAAGGCATCGCTCGCCGAGCGCGCGCTGACCAGCGCGCGCAACTCGATCGAACCTTCCTTGGCGTCGGTCACCTGCAGCTTGGCCACTTGCCCGTCCCACAGCTTGGATGACCGCACGATCTCCATGAACCTGGCGCGGATTGCCTCCACCGGGGCGGTGAAATCGACATAGAGCAAGACCGCGCCGATGAGGTTGCTCGATTCCCGGGTCCAGTTCTGGAACGGCTTCTCGATGAACACGCTGAGCGGCACGATCAGCCGGCGCAGATCCCACAGGCGCACGACCACATAGGTGGATGTGATCTCCTCGATGCGGCCGGATTCGTTTTCGACCACGACCTGGTCGCCGATCCGGATCGGCTGCGTGGTGGCGATCTGGATGCCGGCGATGAGGTTGGTCAGCAACGGCCGCGCGGCCAGTCCCACGATCAGCCCGGCGACGCCGGCCGAGGCGAACAGGCTCAAGCCGTATTGGCGCACGGGCTCGAAGGTCATCAGCACCGCGCTCAGCGTCACCACCACGATCAGGGTGTGCAGCGCGCGCTTGAGAATGCGCACCTGGGTGATGTGCTTGCGCGCCGACAGATCGTCCGCGCTCTCGACGGTGAAACGATGGAGATAGAGGCTGCTGCCGGTTTCGACTACGATATGGGCGATCCAGCCGGCAAGCACGATGAAGGCGATCAGCAGCAGCCGTCCGAACGATGCGGTGACGGCCTCGCTGAAGGGCGCCAATGGCAGCGCGGCGGCGAGCGCGAACGCGACCAGCGCCAAGGCGAGCGGCGCTCTGGTTTGCCACACGATCGTGCGCAGGAACGGATGGCGGTCGCCGAAGGCGCGGCCGACGACGATGAAAAGGATGCGGTGCGCGACCAGGGCGCAGACCACCGCGATGAGCAGCACCGCGACGCCGGAAAGCCAGGGCGGCGCCCAGAACAACGCGTCGCGGATGGAAGACAGCATCGCTCCACCATCGGCCAAGGAGTGTCGCTGCGGGCCGGGTCAGCGCGCCAAGAAAGGCGCCGGGCGCGACGCCAAGATAGGCGCACCGGCGGGGGGTGCAACCGGCGTTCGCAGCTAGTGTCCCGTTTCCGACGTTCGTATCATCTCGCAGCACCCGCTTTTACGAACGTCGGAAACGAAGGGACACGAGCAAGTCATGATTCTAGTGTGGCTTTGCATTTGACGTTCCTATGAAGGACTCGCGGCCAATACTGATAGGAACGTCAAATGCGCCACCCTAGACTTCACCGACCGATGGTGGCATGAACGCGCTCTCCCCCAATTGCGTTGGCCCGCCGATGAAAACGTTCTTCCTGCGCTTCTTTACCTGGTGGCACGGGGCGACCTTCGGCACGCTGCTGACGACCTCGCTTTACGGTGAGTTCGTGGGCGAGGACGAATTCGGCAACCGCTACTACCGCACCCGCGGCGGCAAGATCGATCCGGCCCTCGGCTTCGAGCGGCGCTGGGTGCTCTACAATGGCCTCGCTGAGGCTTCGAGCATTCCGCCAGCGTGGCACGGCTGGATGCATCACACCGTCGACGTGCCGCCCACGCAGGAGACGGTCGTGCCGCGTCCGTGGTGGAAGCCGCACCGGCCCAACCTCACCGGCACGCCGGGGGCGCATCGTCCCATCGGCTCGACCCTCGCCCAGGGCCGCAGACCCAAGGCGACCGGCGATTACAAGGCGTGGTCCCCTGGCCGCTGACGCGGGAGCTGAGCCGAACGGCAGAAGCTGTTCTGGCCGTTGAGTTTTCGAGTCCCTCAATCTATCAGGGGCGGTGTCTTCGCGCGTCGTCCCACCTCTGATTCGCCTTATTCCGCGTGTTAACCGGCGGCTGGACCAGGGGATTCCCGTAGCTCTTTGAGCACCATCTCGCCGATGGCACGATCGTTCCGTACCGCTTGCTTCATGGCCGCGCCGCTCGCGGTCGCGCT